>NZ_JAQISY010000037.1:0-9339 GCF_028618465.1 Bartonella sp. MM73XJBT
CGTCAAGATACTTTGCGCTTCTAGAGTGCGTTTTGCTCAAGGACTGTGTAAGTGGTTGCCATTGATGCACAGACATTGCCAATATAAGAGGGGCAAAATGCATGGGCTCTTGTCCGTTTGTTGCTTTTGTGTCAAGGAGTTAAGGATTGTTCTGTTTTTTGAACTGGGAGTGTACTGGAGGCGCATGTGGTCATTCCATTGTGCGCTGCTTTGAGGTGACAGACTGCTTTTCGCCTGTTTCAGGGAAGAGTCTCTGTTCTTTTTTCTCTCTATTATCACGGTCTCGGGCACAATCAACCGTTATTGTTTATCAGACACACAAAAAGCCCCGCATTTTAAGGCAGGGCATCTTTTCTTGGAAATTTTACATGTGTTTTTTATAAAAGCCTGAATTGTAAAAGTCATGAAACTGTATTCTTTTTTGTCTCAAGAAGTTTCATTGTTTTTAATGTGCTCAAACTTTATGAAACATTTTCTGTCTTTTACCATAATAGGCTTTTAAATAGGCTTTTACATGCCAAGATTACCAAAACGGTTTTTGAATTTAGAAACACGACCACCACGGTCTACGAGGGTTTGAGACCCACCTGTCCATGCTGGATGGGTTCTTGGGTCGATATCCAGATTCAGGACGTCCCCTTCTTTTCCCCAAGTGGAACGCGTTGTGTATTGGCTACCATCCGTCATAACGACGGTAATTTTGTGATAGTCGGGATGAATATTCGCTTTCATGCGTCAAACCTTTTGTGTTTGTAAAATGAAGTGGCACTTGCTCATTTTTTAAGTGCGCTTCCTTTGTCTTTTTGATAAATTAATTAAAGTACCATTTCTATAACCGAGCACGCATCAAAAAACAAGTGTTCAAGATACATCATTGTATCAACGGTTATGGACAATCTAATAGAGTGAGCAACCCCTTATGAATCTCTTTAATCATTCAGAAAAATCTACCACACCTTCTGTGAAAAATTCTTCATTCTCTTCGCTTAAAACTTTTGCTCCTTATCTTATCCGTTATCGTTGGCTGTTTATTTTTGCTTTTTGTGCTTTAACCATTGCTGCTCTTATCACACTCGCTTTGCCTGTTGCTATCGGTAAAATGTTTGACCATGGTTTTTCTGCCTCAAGCCATGGGCATATCAATTTTTATTTCTTTATGTTATTTGTTTTGGCTTTGCTTCTCGCCCTTGCTTCGGCTTGCCGTTATTATTGTGTTATCACTTTGGGAGAACGGATTGTTGCCGATTTACGGCGTGATGTTTTTGTCCATATTATGAAACTTTCGCCTGCTTTTTTTGATAAGTCTCATTCTGGTGAACTTGTTTCAAGGCTGCTCACCGATACAACGCAAATAAAATTAGCCGTTGGCTCAACCGCCTCTACTGCTTTACGCCATTTGATTGTGGTCATCGGCGCAATCGTGATGATGGTTATCACTAATGCAAAATTATCTGCATTGGTGCTGCTTGCCATTCCCTTTGTTGCTATTCCGTTAGTTGTCTTTGGGCGCAAGGTTCGTACACGTACACGTGCAGCACAGGACCGTGTCGCAGATGCCAATGCTTTGGCAACCGAACAGGTTAGTGCTATTCGTACTGTACAAGCTTTTACCGCTGAAAAACTTGTTGCGACACGTTTCTCACAGTTGATTGAGCGTGCTTTCCAGACAGCGCGCACTTCTGTGATCTTGCGTTCTTTTTTTACTGGCTTTGCCATTTTTCTGGTTTTTAGCAGTGTGGTTGCTGTTTTATGGATTGGCTCTCGAGATGTTTTAAATGGCACTATGACGGCAGGAACTTTAGGTCAGTTTGTTCTCTATGCCGTTTTTGGAGCAACCACTTTTGCACAATTATCGGAACTTGGTGCAGAATTAATCCAAGCAGCAGGCGCTGCTGAACGGCTTGCCGAATTGCTACAAGAACAGCCTACTATCTTAGCACTAGGAAATCCTTCCCCTTTGGCAAAGCCTGTTCAAGGCGCACTTATTTTTGATCAGGTGGATTTTACTTATCCTTCCAGACCAGAAGACAGGATTTTGCGTTGTCTTTCTTTTTCTATCAAAGCGGGTGAAACGGTTGCTTTTGTTGGCGCTTCAGGGGCGGGGAAAAGCACAATTTTTTCTTTAATTCTTCGTTTTTATGATCCAACAAGTGGAAAAATTTGCTTTGATGGCGTGGAAGTTAATCGTCTCTCTTTGCAAGATTTACGTGGTGCAATCTCTTATGTTCCACAAGATGTTGACATTTTTGATGGCACGCTGCGCGATAATATTATGTTCGGGACAGAAAATGTCGTGGAAGAGCAAATTATTGCTGCTGCTCAAGCAGCCAATGCCCTTGAATTTATTGAAGCCTTACCAAATGGTTTTGATACCGAAGTGGGAGAACGCGGTACGATGCTTTCTGGTGGACAAAAACAACGCATTGGTATAGCCCGGGCGATTTTAAGAAATGCTCCCCTGTTATTGCTTGATGAAGCAACATCTGCCTTAGATGCAAACAGTGAAAAGTTGGTGCAAGAAGCCTTAGAAGGGCTCATGCAAAATCGAACAACATTGGTGATTGCTCACCGTTTGGCAACAATTTTAAAAGCCGATCGGATTCTCGTGATGGATAAAGGCGCCCTTGTGGAAGAAGGAACCCATGCAGAGCTTGTGGCAAAAAATGGCGTTTATGCTTACCTCGCCAAATTGCAATTTTCTCCCGAATAAGTCTTCATGATACAAGAGCCAGTAGATTTAAGAGTACCACTCTTTTCTGGTAGGTTTATTGCTTTTAAGGACTCTTGAAAAAAAGAGGGGCAAGAGGCTATTTCTTGAATTCTTGAATGACCTTTTATTCTGTGAAATGGCGTATTTTTAATGAAAAAGCTTTTGTGTACAGAATATCTTGTCTGTGTAAAGATAAAATGATGTCAAGTTCAGACGCCCAATGCTTTCGTACTGTTGTAAGTTCGAAAAGCTGATAAATGGGAAAATAAATGCTTTTTGTTGATGTGACTCAACAGGGTGAACAGAGCAGACAGCATGTTTTGTTGTGTTAAGATTTTTAGTTCTTTGCTCCCTATTTTATGGATTATGCCTTTTGAGGGCTTATAAGGCTTTTTTAGAGTGCATAAAGCATGATAGCAGTATAATTAAATACGAATTGTTGTATATTACCAATGCAATAAGCTATATTTTGTGTATTATTTTTATTAAAATAAAATATGTAGTGCTTCTCAAAGCAGATATGCACATAATGATACAATATCGAGGAATCGGTAAGGGAGCTGTACTCAATGTCGGTGAGGATAAAAGAGAGTAAGAATGGGTGATCACGATACTTTCATGGTTATAGTAGGAATAATCATAGCAGGGAGCATAATCTACGGCCTTTGGAAGGCAATAGAGAAAGGCTGGAATGCGGGGTTCAAAGATACAATTTTATTCATTATCATACTTGGGGTGCTTTGGTTTTGCGGATTTTCAACGAAGGCTTTGTTAATTGTGGCAATTATAGCCTATTTTGTGGAGAGTTTAACGTTAGCATTCGCAAATCATCAGAAAAAGCAATTAAGTGAACAACTTGAGCAATGTGAGAAATTACTGCAGCTACGATATCGAGAGTGCGCGATATATCAAAATATTCTTGCACAAGGAGAGCAAAGGCTTTTTCAAAAAACGCAAAAAATATCAAAGGAATGGATTGCGCAATGGGATGAGGGAGTAAGGCAATGGGAAAGGAGTATACTGGAAATAAAAAATCCTGGGTATTTTTCTGAAATTAGTGACAAGCAGTATCCGGTGGTGGTGGCAGATATTTGTGCTCAAGGATATGCAAATACATTTCTTCTTTATGAGGATGCGCTGAGAGTAAAATTTACTGCAGAGCAGATTGAAAGAATAAATGAAGTAATGAGGCGTCCACTTTTTAAGGAAGCTTATCCTAAAGTCGTGCGATTAATGAAACAGAATGGCATTAAATTGCGAAAGTTTGTGGATCCTTTGACGAAAAAAAAGCGCTATAAGCCTACAATGATGTTGCTTCATTGGTGGTTATATATGATTGATGATATGATTACAGCTGAATATGAACAGCAACAAAAAGATAAAGCTTCAGGGCACTATAAAGAGCTAGCATCTATGGAAATCTACTTTGAAGATATACCTAAATACACAGAATATGAAACGCTAGAAAAGATACTGAGAGGATTTGGTAGTCTGCCTTGTAGCGGACTATGCATTTGTAAAAAGGTGCTTCTCTCATTATTGTATGATATTTCTAGTGATTATAAGGCAGCAAGAGAAACTTTTATTTACTATAAGATGCTTATTGATACGGTGAAAGAAGGATATATTGCCTTTGATGAAGATTGTTGTTACTCTACGGTTGAATGGGCAATACAGGTTTGTAGAAAGAGAGATAAAGAAGAGAAAAAAGGCCTTAGTATTTCTGAAGAGATGCCAACATTTGAAGAAGCTTACAAATTAGGCGTTGAAGCATGGATGAGGTCATCAAATGAGACATGTGATAACCGGTTGATCTTTTGGAAGAAGCTTATCACAATAGGAAATTCAAAAGAGAAATTAAAAATTATCTTTGGTGATAAGAAGGTGCAAGCATTGCAAGCGGCTATTGATAAAGAAAAAGAACGGTTTGAGAATGAAATACAATCAGCAATTCTCGCAAATAAATATTTGAATTACGATCAATCTTGTGAGCATTTTATAAGTTATCTGAAATAACGATTAAATGAAGGAGATGGGGGGAGTATTGTATGAATCAATGAATTTGCTGGGATCTCTATCACTGTACAGTAGTGAAAACTTTTGAGAGGCATATGTGACAGCTCTTAGCAAAGAGGAGAGGCGTTTGGAGCCAATCTTTTTCTTTTTGCTTAGTATCAAGAGAATATAAGGGGTAGGGGAGGCTTTTTACCTTGGCTGTTGCTTTTGAGAGCATTTTGTTGTGATGGTACTTTTTGTCTTATAGTTTTTTGTAGGGGAATGGAGGAAAAAGCAGGATTAATAATATTTGCTCAGCTGTCATTGCATCTTTTGAAGCTTATGGCGGCATTGATTGTTTTTGATGACTTTTTGTCACCATCTTATCCGTTATTTCCTATCATTTCTGTAAAGAAAGTTGAAAATCCTCTTCTCCATTGTTTTTCGAATTCTAAGGGACTTTCTCTGTGGACTTTTTTAAACACAGTGTTAAGGCTATAAGGTTTAAATGCCTTTTTTGAGAACTCTCTTTAGTTTCGTGCGGATGTATTTATTGCCGGCAAGGATATTTTTTTGCCCAAGATATCGTTACCGCCGTCCTTATCGGTGACAAAACCACCGATTTGGCGGACCATTCATATTCCAGCAGCCATATGCCAAATTTGTGAGCTATCTTCCCAATAACCATCGGTTCGACCAGAAGCGCCATAAGCACAATCAAGAGCAAGCCAGCATCATCATTATATTTGCCAGCTGCCAATGTTGCGACAGCCTTTGTATTTGAGAGCATTCATAACAGCTATTTTGGGTCCTTTCTTGTACAGTTTTTACCCACACGCTAGTCCCGCTTGTGACGTGCAAAAAAATGGTTTTGATTGATTCAAGTTAAGCAGATTTGAAATGAGAGAATCTTACGATATTCGGGGTTCTTATTCAATATGAATAACACTAAATTATCATTATAAATCAATATATTATTAAGTAAAGCAGCGCCAAAACGGCGAAGTCCAGAAACTTTCATTACATTGCAAGAGTGCAATGAGAGAGGTTGTGTGGCTTGGGCGACCAAAAATAGGGGGGCCCATGATAATGGCACATTAAAAATTGTTCTTTTGAGGTTTAAATGCCTTTTTTGAGAACTCTCTCTCATTTGGTGGGGTTGTATTCATTGCCAGCAAGGATATTTTTTGCGAAAGATATCGTTGCAACCTTCCTTATCGGTGATAAAACCACCGATTTGGCGAACCATTCATATTCCAGCAGCTATATGCCAAATTTGTAAATTGTTTTCCCAATAGCCATCGGTTCTTCTTGGTGGCTAATGACATAAGCTCAATCAAGAGCAGCAGCGCCAAAACGGCGAAGTCCAGAAACTTTCATCACATTGCAAGACTGCAATGAGAGAGTTCCTATGATCTTGGCAACAGAAACGGGGGTGCCCATGGTAATGGCATATTATTCTCTTTTGAGGTTTAAATGCCTTTTTTGAGGACTCTCTCTAGTTTGGTGCGAATAAGTTCATTGCCAGCAAGGATATTTTTTTTGCGAAAGATATCGTTGCCACCTTCCTTATCGGTGACAAAACCACCGGCTTCGCGGACCATTAATATTCCAGCAGCCATATCCCAAATTTGTAAATTGTCTTCCCAATAGCCATCGGTTCGACCAGAAGCGACATAAGCTAAATCAAGAGCAGCAGCGCCAAAACGGCGAAGTCCAGAAACCTCTGCCATCACATTGCGCAGTTCAATGAGATAGGTCCCATGACCTTTGCTCCCCAAATGGGGCATGCCTGTGGCAATGACACAATCTTCTAACTTGCGCCGTGCAGAAACGCGACAACGCCGGTCATTAAAAAAAGCACCACCACCACGTTCAGCAGTAAAGAGTTCATCACTTACCGGATTATAAATGACACCAGCAACGATTTTTCCTTGACTCTCTAAAGCAATGGAAACAGCAAAAAAAGGTATGCCATGGAGAAAATTTGTCGTACCATCCAGAGGATCAACGATAAAACGGTGTTGTGAATCTTCGCCAATGATTTCCTCAGACTCTTCCATCAGAAAACCAAATTTGGGGCGCGCTTTGCTTAATTCATTAAAAATAATTTTTTCTGCTTTACGATCTGCTTGACTTACATAATCTGCTGGTCCCTTCAAAGACACTTGCAAATTTTGTACCTCTCCATAATCACGCACCAGCGAGCGCCCTGCTTTCATTGCGGCTTGCACCATGACATTCATGATTGCAGAATGTGCCATGTTATATTCCTTTATTTATCCTTTTCATTTGCACGACGCAAATAAGTTAATTCGTTGGTATCGACAATGACACGTTCACCGGCATTAATAAAGGGAGGGACAAGAATGCGAATACCATTTTCAAGAATGGCCGGTTTATAAGAGGATGTGACCGTTTGCCCTTTGATGGCGGGGTCAGCTTCAGCAATCGTCACCACAACTTGATCAGGGAGCGATATGCCAATGGGCTTTTCTTGATAAAGTTCAACCGTGACAGTCATCCCATCTTGGAGAAAAGCAGCGCGCTCACCAACAAAATCCTTTTGTAATTCAAGCTGTTCATAAGATTCTGAATCCATAAAAATGAGAGCATCACCTTGTTGATAAAGAAAGGTAAAGTCCTTTTGTTCAAGGCGTACGCGCTCAACCGTTTCAGCAGCACGAAAGCGCTCATTGAGTTTTGTACCATCAATGAGGTTTTTCATTTCAACTTGATTAAATGCACCACCCTTTCCTGGTTTTACGGCGTTGCATTTCACAGCAACCCATAGGCTGCCTTGATGCTCAATTACATTACCAGGGCGAATTTCATTGCCATTAATTTTCATCGTCTCTATCCAATTCTATGCCTGTAAAAAGAGCTCTCTTTTGTCTTTATGGCTCTTTCCCTCGTTGTTTTGGCAGCGAGCTCTCATGTTGCTTTTAGGGTGAGCCTCCTTGTTATCTTTGCGGTAGGCTCTTTGCTTGTCTTTGCGGTAGACTTTTTTACACTCTGAAAGAAAAGCCTAGATAAGTGCCGCAAAAAAGAGCTTTTCAACTCTTTGCAAGATCATAAAAAATGCCAAGACGCAAGCCTTTTAAAAATTTACACAAAGATTTTTGCATAAAAATTGTTATGGGGATTCTTATGGAGATTTTACAGGGGGGATGAAAATTTATCTCTTGGGAGCACAATGATATTATTTTTTGAAAACAGAAGGGGGGGTTGTTGCGTCTTTGCGTGTTTTTTCCCATTGTATATTGTTATGATCTTTCATACAGCAAAGCTGTCGTCATTCTTATTGCTAATCCTCTCAAATTACTTTATGAATTGAGAGGTGTTTGGGTCGCATACGCAACGACCAAGAGGGACAACAAGCCCTAAATCCGAGCGTAAAAATGAACCCGCTTTGCGGGTGTCCCGGGATTCCGGGAGATTTTGCACTGTCCAAGTGCTGTAAGCACTAAAAGCAAAAGACTGATTTGAGTTCAGTGCTTTTAACTCCCGGAATACCAATGCGAGGGCGCTCGCAACCGGTGGGAGGGAAAATGCAAAGTAAAAATCCTTATAACGACATTTTCAATGACAAATTCATTGGCAAAAAAAATTCGCTTTAGACGAAACATGCTGAAAATGTCTCAAAAACAATTAGGGCAGTCTTTAGGAGTAAGTTTCCAACAAATTCAAAAATATGAAACAGGATTAAATCGTGTTGGAGCTGGGCGTTTAAAGGAAATTGCTAATATCTTAAATGTTCCTATTGCCTTTTTTACGCCGATCTCTTCACAAAACAAAACACCCCAACCCATCATGATGAAGTTGCATCGAGCAGAGAAGAATATCTGCTTTTGAAAAGATTTAGAGTCCTTGCTAAAGTAAAACAAAGAGCAATTTTACAATTAATCTCTGATCAAAATGAAATCTAAAGAAAGAATGTGATAGGCTCTGTTTCTCCGCATGCATGGGAGTTTTTTAAAAGCCTCTCTCAATATGAGGCTTTTTAATTGCATGAAAAGCACACCACTACTCACCTTAAAAAATGATATGTTAAGAAACACTGTCGTCATTTTTATTGTAAATAATTTCAAATTACTTTATGAATCGAGAGGTGTTTTGGTCGTATACGCGACGACCAAGAGGGACAACAAGCCCTAAACCCTAGCGTAAAAATGAACCCGCTTTGCGGGTGTCCCGGGATTCCGGGAGATTTTGCACTGTCCAAGTGCTGTAAGCACTAAAAGCAAAAGACTGATTTGAGTTCAGTGCTTTTAACTCCCGGAATACCAATGCGAGGGCGCTCGCAACCGGTGGGAGGGAAAATGCAAAGTAAAAATCCTTATAACGACATTTTCAATGACAAATTCATTGGCAAAAAAAATTCGCTTTAGACGAAACATGCTGAAAATGTCTCAAAAACAATTAGGGCAGTCTTTAGGAGTAAGTTTCCAACAAATTCAAAAATATGAAACAGGATTAAATCGTGTTGGAGCTGGGCGTTTAAAGGAAATTGCTAATATCTTAAATGTTCCTATTGCCTTTTTTACGCCGATCTCTTCACAAAACAAAACACCCCAACCCATCATGATGAAGTTGCATCGAGCAGAGAAGAATATCTGCTTTTGAAAAGATTT
>NZ_JAQISY010000038.1:0-9125 GCF_028618465.1 Bartonella sp. MM73XJBT
CGCTACTGAAAGCTGCAAGATCACGCTTGGCAGAAGCGATCCCTTCTTGGAGATGATTGACAAAACGCACAACAAGGGAAACATCCATAATCGTCTCTTATCCTAACATTTGGCTTTCATATTCTTGGGCTTTCAGGCGTGTGTAGTTTGATACTAGGTTTTGTACCAATTCATTTTTTCAAAGAGATTTTAAGAGGTTCTCAAAGGGTCTTCAAAGGTCGTTTTACAATTCGTCATTTTTGTGAGCATCTATTGGATTTTTTTACTCAATCAACTGAGAACAATTTTTAGCTCAGAAAGAATAGGAACCACTCATATGAAAGTGATTTAAGAGAATTTTCTGGAAGATTATCACTATTTGTTAAATTGTTAAAGCATGTAAAATAAGCTTGAAGAGTGAGATAAACATTTCCCATTAGTCCATGGCATTGTTTGGCTATAATAACTTCATCTTTGCCAAAGACACTATTTTCCCAAGGCATTTTTTATTATCTCTTGCTATCCTGAGAATAATTCTTTTAGTATTGGCGGCAGATCTTTTGCGGACTTGTATGTTATAGAAGCTTATTTAAAAGAATTTTAGATTGCCTTTGAGCCAACGGACTGTTTACAGCACCCAGTATTAACAGATCAATAAGAAATGATAAGGAAAACAAATGTTAGACAAATCAAAAATTAACTTATCATTAGAGAATAACTTTTGCTCAAAGGTACGCTTTTTACCAAAACTGTGCCTCAAAATGCAGGTTATTGATTTTTCAAATGGAGTATCTTCTGTTAATTCAACATTTACCTCAGACACATTCAACATTATCTCTGCTAAAAATTTACAAGAAACTATACCGTAGACCAAGCAAAGTCTATAATTGATTCCTTTAATGCACAAAAACTACCTTTAGCTTGGTGGGTTGGACCTCATTCGTCTCACTATAACATCAATGAAGTTCTCTTATCTATGGGCTTAGAGCATGTTGAAACAGAAGTTGGAATGGCGGCTTTAGCGCAGGATATAAACTCACATGTTACTTCTCTGCCGGATAACTTCAAAATCAAGGAAGTTGAATCACTTCAAGAGTTTAGAGATTACGGAAATGTTATGGCATCAGTCTTCGAGCCTTTTGATGAAGAAGCAGTAAGATTTTATGAAACCATAGGTCATTATTATAAAAAAGACCCCGATGTAGGAATGTTCGTTGGGTATATAAATAACAATCCTGTAGCAATATGTTTTTGTATTCAAGCGGATGGAATTGGTGGAGTGTATGATATTGTTACCAATCCAGATTTTCAAAAAAGAGGTATTGGGACAGTAATGACAAAAATTGCTATTGAGTATTTAAAAAGAAAGAAATGTCATATTATTGGTATGCAAGTATCTCAAGAGGGAGTGAGCATTTATAAAAATTAGGTTTTACAAACTTTGGTGAATTTAAAGTTTATTCCAATAAACACATGATAATGGAGCTATAAACTCTTTTTTCGCTCATCTACAAGATGAATTTATTCTATTGAGCAAAACTCAACGATGCTCCACTCATCTGTACAATCAAGAAAGTTGAGCTAATCCCCTTTCATACTGAGAGTGAAAAGCTAAAATCAGTTATGATAAATATCATTATTCCAAGTGACACACCAAGATTTTCTCACTTGTATGATCTTGAGCACAATTGTCTTAAAAGAAACATCTCTCACAGATCCAATTTGGACAAGTGAAAGTTTTTCTTTGCTATGACTAACAATTGGCTGTTTGTTACAAGGATTGAAGAGCAAGAAAATGAATCTTTAAAATGACAATTTCATCATAATTTATGAGATGATTGCTCTATTCGTCAATTAAGAGAAAAAATCTTCGCTTTATACAATAACCAAAGATTCTTCAAAGACCTTTCAAAAATCATTTAAAGGCCCTTTCATGAGTCTTTTTTATTCTTCTAAATCGCAATTTGTGATGATCAATTCCTTTGCCAGAATCATATTATTTGTAGAATTACACGAACATATTGTTCTCTCTTTCTTTCGTATAAATTAGCTAAAGATTTTGCAGATTCCTAGCACATCATTGAGAGAGAGAAAACCTTTCCTTTAATTGCCAAAAGAGCACAGAGACCGTCTAATAATCTTCCCACTTCAGACAAAATCTATTGTCAAATCACACAAAAAATAAACGAACCATAACCGATAACGCGACAGCACAGAAACATTATTGTATATTAATTTATGCATAACAGAAATGGCACCTTAAAATAAAAAGCAAACAATAAAATACCATTTTTTAATATGCTATTGCACGATATTGAGGTCACTTACTTCTCAAGCTTTATACAGAGAACACACTCTTGCCCCTATGCAATAAGAGAAAAACCTTATTATAATTGGCTGCAACTTGCGGAAAATTCTTTATCTTGTCCGACAATACCGAGATCTTTGATCAAGAGAGGTTTTCCTATCTCACCATTATAAGCTTTAACGTGAATATTCTTCCCCTTCACATCTATAAGGTAATAATCTCCATTAAAGAGTGCACCAGCTGTATAAACAGGAACATTGCCAAAACCCTTATCATCCTTCGCACGGTAATAGGACTGATAATGCGTGTGTCCAACGAATATCGCCTTAACATTATGAGAAGTGATGATGGACTTAAACACCGATAAATCTTTAGCGTTCTTTTTATAAATAAAAAGGATTTACCCTCAATAGAAGCGGCATGAGCATCGTGAAAATTAATAACGGTCACTTTCCCTTTCGTATCAGCAGCCTTTAAATCTTTTTTTAGCCAATCCAAAGACTTATTGATTTGCACCTCCATGGATGGTCTCTTCAGATGTACCGTATAACTTGGATAATTGTGCAGTTGCACATAATGAATATCTCCATAATCCCAAGAATAACTTAAACTCCCCTTAAAGGGGTGAATATTTCCACCCGAAACAGCAAGCAAACTTTCAGTAATATCCAGACTGAAATGAGATAACTTACTACGATATTTTTTGATTTCCGCCACCATTCTTGTAACTGCACTGATAGCACAGGCATCTTTATAAAAATTGAACACCTCAGGCATGGCACAAAGACTAACATTATTCGCATAATCGTGATCACCTCACCCCTCATAAACAAGAGAACCAAGATTTTTATAATCATCATAGTTTTTTTGTTAACCAAACTCTGTCAAATCACCATTCACAATATGGAAAGCAGCTTTATGCGCTTTGATCACACTGGCAACCTGCTCATTTATCTTTAACCATGGCTTCCTGTTGGATAGTCCATTGGCATCACCAGAATTCAAACGCCATGGTTGTCGATTATCCACAATGACAGCGGTATAATTTTTCACAAGAGACTTGTCCCTCATGGATTAATCCATTAATCTATTATCAAGCCTCCCCTCTCTTTTTGTCTCAAGACCAACATCAAAACAACCAGAGAGAGCAAAAGCAATCACGGTAATTACCCTATATCCAATTTTATCTCTCATACACACACACCACCATAAACATATAACGTGCTTTATTATATTACCCATAAAGCTTCTGAAAGCAATTTTTCGTTTTTTTGTCTAGAATGTGCCATAAGCTCAAAATAATGAATGCAAGGATATTATAATAAAAATGTGCTCTGATATCAGAGCATTCTTCATTTATAAGATTCTTTCTTAAAACATTTCATTGAGTGCATTTTTCAGCATAGGATATATCGATCAAGACATACATCAAGCCGATATGATCGCAAACAGTCCCTTTATTAAAAATTTGAAAAGTGCTGATATATTTTTATACCCAATAAGAAAAATATTAAGAAACAATCATGTGGCATTATATTTAAACAACGAATTGTTGTATGCATGAAGATAAAACACATTGAGAATCTTCTCAACTAACGCAGAAGGAATGAACAATGAAAGGGTATATGCAGTTACATTTTCTCTAATAATGCCTAAAGAGAGTATAAATATTACTGCCAATATTATTATAATGGATAATAATTATTCAATTATAAATACATTATATATTCAATATAAAATAAAATATAATGAATAATCTCTTTTGACAAAAAAAGAAAAATAAACTATCAAAGCGATCAATTATTAAACGAAAAGCGATATCTATTTTCTTTATCTTCTTTTGAAGAATGCGGGGAAATGAATATTGGGGGCTTTAAAAGGAGAGTACTTGTGTATAAAAAATCCCTTCTGTCATCTATGGCAACAGCAGCTATTATGCTGTTTAATATCCAATTCAATGTCCATGCTGAATCTCTTAAAGTTTCTGGAGAGAAAAAAGAGGTCAAAGATGCCACTTATGAAACTCTTCAGTCCCTAGAAGAGGGGCAAATCACCGGAACTGATTTGAAAATAACCGGAAATAAAGACACAAACTCAAGCTCAAACGAAAACAACTATGTTATAAGCACTGAAGGCAAAGGTAGTGCAATTAAATTAACGGGAGATAAAACGACCATTAAAGGAACGGATTCTGACATCCCTTTGGGTGTTGAAGCAAAAAATGATGCCATACTTCAAATGACAGGGGGAACTATTACAGTTTCCCACACTGGCGTTCACTTCGAAAACAGTAACAGCACCGAAAACAAACTAGAAAATGTAACCATATCAAGTAGTAAAGATGATGCGGCATTAGGCTATGGAATAAGTACAGATAAAAGTACAGTCGCTTTAAACAATGTAAAAGTCTCTCAAGCAACGAATGCCATAGTTGCGGATGATAACTCTCAAATAACTGTCTCTGGAGGATCATTTAATGCAAAACTAGCAACAATAGCTTCTCACGGCAACAGTATTGTTACCTTAACCAACGATGCTCAAATTACATCATCTGAGAACGATGGACTTCTTGCAAAAGACGGTGGCGCGATCAGCATGACGGGGGGAACCATTAAAGCTTCAAACGTTGGCGCTCACTTTGAAAACAGTAAGAGAAAAGAAAACAAACTAGAAAATGTAACCATATCAAGTGGTAAAGACGATACGCTGCTCCAGAATGGAATCAAAGCAGATGATAGTATAGTCGCTTTAAACAATATAACCGTGACAAAAGTAGGAAACGCCATAGTTGCAGATGATAACTCTCAAATAACGATCTCTGGAGGATCATTTGATGCAAAAAAAGTAACAATAGACTCTCAAGGTAACAGTATTGTTACCTTAACCAACGATGCTCAAATTACATCATCTGAAGACAATGGACTTCTTGCAAAAGACGGTGGCGCGATCAGCATGACGGGGGGAGCCATTAAAGCTTCTATAGCTGGTGCTGCCTTCAAGAACAGTAAGAGAGAAGAAAATAAACTAGAAAACGTAACCATAACAAATGTTAAAGATGATGCATTACTAGTTGCTGGAATAGCAGCCGAACAAAACAGTAAAGTTGCTTTAAACAATGTAACCGTGACAAAAGCAGAAAGCGCCATAGTTGCAGATGATAACTCTCAAATAACTGTCTCTGGAGGATCATTTGATGCAAAAGAGACAACAATATATGCGCAAAAGGACAGTACCATTACTCTAACTGACGAGGCGCGAATTACATCATCTGAGGACTCCGGACTTTTTGCAAAAGACGGTGCTGCGATCAGCATGACGGGGGGAACCATTAAAGCTTCTATAGCTGGTGCTGCCTTCAAGAACAGTAAGAGAGAAGAGAACAAACTGAAAAATGTAACAATATCAAGCGTTAAAGATGATGCATTACTAGCTGCTGGAATAGCAGCTAAACAAAACAGTAAAGTTGATTTAAACAATGTAACCGTGACAAAAGTAGGAAACGCCATAGTTGCAGATGATAACTCTCAAATAACAGTTTCTGGAGGATCATTTGATGCAAAAAATGCAACAATAGTTTCTCAAGGCAACAGTATTGTTACCTTAATCAACGATGCTCAAATTACATCATCTGAGGACTCCGGACTTTTTGCAAAAAACGGTGGCGCAATCAGCATGACGGGGGGAACCATTAAAGCTTCTATAGCTGGTGCTGCCTTCAAGAACAGTAATAGAGAAGAAAACAAACTAGAAAATGTAACCATATCAAGTGGTAAAGACGATGCACTGCTCATGCATGGAATCGATGCAAACAACAGTACCATCACTTTAAACAATGTAACTGTCACTCAAGCAACCAATGCCATAGTCGCAGATGATAACTCTCAAATAACTGTCTCTGGAGGATCATTTGATGCAAAACTAGCAACAATAACCTCTAAAGGCAACAGTATCGTTAGCTTAATCAACGATGCTCAAATTACATCATCTGAAAATGATGGACTTTATGCAAAAGACGGTGGCGCAATCAGCATGACGGGGGGAACCATTAAAGCTTTCTACAATGGTGCTGCCTTCGAAAACAGTAAGAGAGAGGAAAACAAACTAGAAAATGTGACAATCTCAAATATTAAAGGCGATGCTCTATTACACTATGGAATAGATGCAGAAAAAAACAGTACAGTCGCTTTAACAAATGTAACCGTGACAAAAGCAGAAAATGCCATAGCTGCAGATGATAACTCTCAAATAACTGTCTCTGGAGGATCATTTGATGCAAAACTAGCAACAATCTATGCGCAAAAGGGTAGTACCATTACTCTAACTGACGAGGCGCGAATTACATCATCTGAGGACTCCGGACTTTTTGCAAAAGAAGGTGGCGCGATCAGCATGACGGGGGGAACCATTAAAGCTTCTATAGCTGGTGCTGCCTTCAAGAACAGTAACAGTGCCGAGAACAAACTGAAAAATGTAACAATATCAAATGTTAAAGATGATGCATTACTAGCTGCTGGAATAACAGCCGAACAAAACAGTAAAGTTGATTTAACAAATGTAACTGTCACTCAAGCAACCAATGCCATAGTCGCAGATGATAACTCTCAAATAACTGTCTCTGGAGGATCATTTGATGCAAAACTAGCAACAATATATGCGCAAAAGGGTAGTACCATTACTCTAACTGACGAGGCGCGAATTACATCATCTGAGGACGTTGGACTTTTTGCAAAAGAAGGTGGCGCGATCAGCATGACGGGGGGAAACATTAAATCTTCAAAAGCTGGTGCTGCCTTCGAAAACAGTAACAGCGCCGAGAACAAACTGAAAAATGTAACAATATCAAGCGTTAAAGATGATGCATTACTAGATGCTGGAATAACAGCCGAACAAAACAGTACAGTCGCTTTAACAAATGTAACTGTCACTCAAGCAACCAATGCCATAGTCGCAGATGATAACTCTCAAATAACTGTCTCTGGAGGATCATTTGATGCAAAACTAGCAACAATCTATGCGCAAAAGGGTAGTACCATTACTCTAACTGATGAGGCGCGAATTACATCATCTGACGGTAATGGACTCTATGCAAATGGTTTAGGCTCTACCATCACAATGACGAAAGGAAACGTCACGGGGAGATATACAACTTTAGTTACAGAAGATGGAGGGCATATTACGGCCACAGATATTACTATCGCAACAACCAAGGGTAGCGGATTAGGTGCAAATGCTATCAACTCTAATAGTACGATTGAATTGTATGAAACAACGATTAACAATGCTTCTATCGGACTTTATGCGCAAAACGGTGGCACAATTAAAATGACTGGTGGAACCATTACAACCTCTACATCTGGCGCTAGCTTCAGTAACAGTAAAAGCGATGAAAATAAACTGAAAGATGTTACAATATCGAATAATAAAAAAGGCAACTCGTTAATATTTGTAGGATTAAATTCTCAGTCCAGCAATGTCTCTTTGGAAAATGTACACATTACAGATGCATACATCGGCGCATTTGCAATGGATCATTCTGAAGTCACAATATCTGGAGGATCATTTGATGGAAGCAATGCAGCGATCTCTGCAGAGAGCGGTAGTACTATTACATTAACCGACAATGTCCAAATTACATCATCTAATGGCAATGGACTCCATGCAAACGGTTCAGATTCTACCATCACAATGACGGGAGGAACAGTAACCGGAAAAGAGGCAGTATTGTTTGCAGAAAATGGCGGACATATTAATGTGACAAATATTTCTGCAACAGCAGAAAACAGCGGCATAAAATTCAAAAACCCTGAGGAAAATATAACCTCAGAAATCAATTTAACCAATGCAAAGCTTCACATTAAAGACGGTATTGGAATTAACGTAGATGAGTCAACTGCTACAGTCAATCTTAGCAAAAAGTCAGAAATTGGTGCTGATGTTTTATTAGTAACAAAAGCTTCAACTAAAGAGGATAATTTCGCTTTTACACTCAATGCTAATGATTCTATATTAGAAGGCAGAGCAAGCATTGCACAAGAGAGAAACGTACGCTTTGACCTGAAAAACAATACACAATGGATCTTGAAAACCAGTACACAAGAAAAAGACGATGATGGCAATCTGCTTGATATCGCTCAAAGATCACGTTCTGATATTTCTGTACTAAACCTTGAAAACAGCTCTCTTGTTTTTAAAGAACCAACAGCAGATGGTTATTACCACACATTGCATATAGGATCAGGAAAACCAGATACCAAAGTGGTCTATAATGCAACAGGTGATGCAAAAATTTATTTCAATACAAAATGGACTGATGGTACTCCAATAGAAGAGCAAAAAACCGATCATCTTCTTATTCACGGAGATGTTTCAGGCTCTACAACAGTCTATATCCAAAGCGATTCAGGAGATAAAAATAGTGTTATAAATGCTTCCGATCCTTCGAACTCAGGTGGTCTTTCACTTATCCAAGTCTCTGGAAAAGCAGAAGAGGATTCTTTCAAACTTACAAATGGCTATACCACAAGAGGCGGTTCGCCTTACAAATATACACTCACTGGTTACGGACCAGAATCAAGTCATGGCATAGCCAATGTTGAGCAAAGCCTTTTCGATGAGAAAAACGAAAATTTCTGGGATTTCCGCTTACATAAAGAATTTCTTGACTCTCACTCAACAGTAGAAGCACCTGTAGGACAAATGGCAAGCTATTTGGTCATGCCAAATGCCCTCTTCTATACGGGATTAACCGATATGGCTAAGCAGAATGCACTGTTAGACAATATGAGAACATCTGTCGTAGCAAAAGAACAAGAAAAACAAAGCGGGTTCTTCTTATACA
>NZ_JAQISY010000039.1:0-8745 GCF_028618465.1 Bartonella sp. MM73XJBT
GTATGACTTAGAATAGTTTCAGCGACCTCATAGGGGGCATCGGTTGTTTCAGCAAGCCAATTGCGTAAACTAGAGCGAAAACCATGGGGACGTGCTTCAAGTCCAATCTGTTGCATATATTTTGCCATACAATTCTCACCTATGGGACAACGACCGGTAGGAGAAAGAAGAAAATCACTTTTAGAGATACAACGGGCTTGTTCAATTATTTTTAGTGCTTCTGTTGATAGAGGCACGCGAAACTCTGTTGTAGCATCGCGTTTTCCTTTCATATTTTCAGCAGGAATTGTCCAGACATCATCTTCAATTTGATCTTCACGAATATGACGCAAAGGAAAAGTACGAACGCCTGTAAGGATAAGCAAGCGCAAGGCTAGTTGTGTTATAGCTGTTTTTTGACAAAGCGTTTTATAAAAAGCCGGCACATCTTTCCAATCCATGGCTGGTATATTTTGTGTTTTATGGAGTTGTTTACCTAAAAGAGCACGTGCTTTTTCTGTTGCTTGTAAATCAACATCCAACCCTAATGCAGCCGCATGTTTGAGACAAAGATTAAGGCGTATCAATGCTTTTTCTGCTGTTGTAGCTTTTGTATGCCAAATAGGGGCAAGGGTATTGCGTATCTCTGTTTGGGTAATCTCTGAAACCGGTAAACAGCCTAATTTTGGTAGAATATAAAGGCGTAAAGGTGTAAACCATTTACCATTTTTACCATCCCCTTTTAATTCAGCTTTACGGCTTTCAAAAGCATCTAGTGCAATATCTTTTAAATAATGGAGATTGCTTATTGCTTCACGCTTTTGTTTATCGCGTTCTTGAATGGGGTCACGCCCTTCACGAAGAACAGAACGCCACCCAGTTGCCAATTCACGGGCTTGTTTTAAAGAGACATCTCTTAAAGCCCCCAAGCCCATTTCACGACGGCGCCCATGAATGATATAACGGTAAATCCATTGAGCACCTCCATCTTTACGCTTATGAAGAAGCAAGCCGGCACCATCATTATATTGCCAGCCCCCAATGTTGCGACAGATCTTGCATTAAGACGGTTCATAAGAGCCATTTTTTACTCCTTTCTTATACAAATTTGATTCACACACTCATCCCACTTGTGATGTGCAAATGAGTGATTTTAATTGATGCAAGATAAAGAGATTTGAAATGAGAGAATCCTACGTTATTCGAGACTCTCATTCAATATGCAAAGCAGTAAATTATCATTATAAATCAATGTGTTGTCATGATCCAACCAATAGGTGTGGTCATGATTGCGACACCAAGGGATATAAAAGCAGAACCAACGGTGGTTATTGCTGGAATGAGTGAAGCTATAAGCGTTACGGCAAGACCGGCAATTGCAGAAGCAGCCGGTGCCATTGCCGAAATGAATGCCACGGTAAGAACTGCTCCAACTGCGGCCAAAGATGCAGCCATCTAGCCATTGAGTTTATGCCAATATTTATAGAGTACAACAAGTGCCGCAATACCACCAATGAGCCAACCGATAGGTGTGGTTAGCATAGTATAGCCAAGGGTAACAAAAGCGGCTCCCACGGCTGCTAATGCGGCAATGAGTGGACCAAAAATAAATGAACCAAGGGCGACAAGACCTATCTTGAAGAGGGTTATTTCACCAATCAATGGCTCTAGCCATCGAAACCAGCCTTTAATCCTCTCTGTGAGATCACTAATACCTTTTCTCAAATCAGAAGTAGGATCAAGCAAATCCTTCAAAGTTTGTTTTAAGGTTTTTGCCCAGCTTGCCACGGTTGTTTGGATAAGATCACGGTTTTCATCAATCAGCTTTGAAAACGCATCAATCATATCATTGATCACAGGCATGAAACGCGTGCCAATAAAGCTTGCAATACCGCCTATTTTTTTCTTAAAGGCACCAAGCTTGTCGCTTAAATCTGCTGCATAGCGTGCAACATCGGCACCTATCAGCCATTTTCCTTTCCGCGCCTTTGCAAAGAGTTCTTTAATGGGTGCCATACCTTGTGAAAGCATGGCAGCCATTTCTTTACCATCTCCACCAAACAACAGCGCAGCAATACGCTGCCTTTGTGCTTGATTTTTCATGTTACTCATTTTTTCGGTAATTTCTTCTAATAAAACGGAGTTTGATTTGAGTTTACCAGAAGCGTTTTTGACAGAAATACCAAGCGCTTCAAACCCCATAATGCCTCTTTGTTGTCCGGCATATGCTTGCGCAGAACGCCTATTTAAGGTTGCCAAGGATTGTTGAAAGAGTTCGGCGGAATATCCTGAATTATCGGCCGCATCTCCCCATAATTGAAGTGCCGTAACACTCATGCCTAAATGGTGAGATGCATGATAAAGACTATCGCCCATATGCATGGTTTTCATGGTAACGGCGGTTATACTTGCCACAAGACCACCCCCAGCAAGCCCTAGGACACCGGTAAAGACTGAAGCACGGCTTGCAGCTACACCAAGAGCACTTTGAGCGCCATGAAGGCTTTTTGTCATGTTTTGTACAGCAGCAGAAAAGCGTGGAATACGCAAACTATGGGATAATTTCTTAAAATGCTCTTGTATACGTTTGAGAGGCTTGGTAAGTCGGTCTTCAAGAGACAACTTTACCTTTGCATCAGCAACTTTTTCACTCATTTTATTTTATACCTTTCTGCTGCTTGTTTTCGCCAGAATATGAGTTCTTGCAGTTCCATTTCCATCATCTCTGAAAGAGACCAATGGAACACAATGGCAATATCGGCAATCAGTTTAGCGGCGGTTTCCCAGTCGAGGTTTCCCGCCGTTTGATAAAAGATTCCAAAATCTCTCCAATGTTTGAGAGATCATTGATATCGAGTTCACTGATCGCCTCATGCGGCCATCCAGAAAGACGTGCAATCATAGCGATTGTTTGCTCTATGCCTTCTTTTTTGTCGATGGCTTGCAAATCTTTTGTTTTGGGGCGTTGTAAGGTAATTTCAGTACGCTCTTTTCCTTCAAATGTGATAGGAACAAGCAATTGATGGGTAACTCTTTGTTGTATAGTCATTTTATAATCCTAAAATTTCTCTATAGTCTGCGAGTTGATTGACACCATTGAATTTTCTAATGAGGTTGAGGACGTCTATCTCAACGATTTCAACGTCTTTCTGAACATATTTGAAATACTGCAATATGAAGGTAGCTGTAGAAGTTGCTTTGCCTCCCGGTTGCCATTCTGCCATTTCAAAACCTTTGCAAAGTCCTCTCATGGTAATGATAACCCCTTCTGCGGGTGTTCCTTGCGCTTGCATTGAACTGCGCAGAGAGATGTCGACATCGGTGCGCCCCAACAGCGCCATTAATTCTGGTGAACAATCAGAAATGGTCATGGTGAGGATGAGGGTTTCAAGACCAAGGTCAACCTCAATGGCGCTATCTATGCCGCCGCCGCGATAACTTTCAACGACCAAGTTCAAATTCGGTAGGGTGACACTTTCACACTTTGCTTGATAGGGAATGCCATCGACATAAATGTTAAAATATTTTAGAACCCTTGGTAAAACAGGTACAGTCATTAAAAGATCTCCTCTAGGTAATCATTGATGATTTGTGAACGGAAAGTGATATGTTCTGCTGGTGTTGTTGGTGTGAATTCCACATTGAAATAGACTCTACCGTCTCCAATAGCACTTGCTGTATTAAGCTCTAGATCTGGTGTACAGCGTCCTCCAAGAATGGCGCCTTGCGCTTTTAAATCACGCAAATAAGCATTGACGCTTTCACTCACGTCACTCATGTAGGTTTTTTTGATATTGCGGTCGACTGCCCATAGATGCCCGCGCAAAATGGCGTCATTGATCATATCTGCGGTTCTCACTACCGATAAGAAAGCAAACTTTGTATCGCTTGAAAGGGTGCGATTACCCCAAAGACGATAACCATTTTCGCGGATAATTGTTGTGATGTTTTGTTCGTTAAGAAGGTTAGCGCGGCTTGATCTGTCCCCAATGGAAAAATCAATGGGGCGCGCAGTTCCAACAATGCCATTGATCACTTTGTTTGAAGGGGAATGCCAAAAACCGTGTGTAAAATCCGTTTTGGCAATGACACCAGCAACCGCTGCACTTGCCGGCTGTTCTATGATCTTTCCATCACGATTCACCTTTACAAATGGATCAATAAGAATGGCGCGCTTTGAATCAAAATCCTTTGCTGCACTAAGGGCTGCTTCATCTGTTGTGTTTGGTGCATCAAGCACCACAATGGCGCGCAAACGTTCTGCAATGCCAATCAGTTCTGCTGCGACGGGGTTGGCAGTTGCACCAGTTCGATTCTCTTCAATGGTCACACTGGATGGGCGTTGATGGGTAAAGCCTGGCGCAATCAAAATACGTGGTGTTTGTCCCACAACAGATTGTGCTCCAATAAAAGCATGAACACCTTCATAAGCGCCATTTGCATTCACACCGCCCAGAACATTGGTGAGAGTTGCATTTTCATTATCACCTTCGCTCACGCGCACGACCACAACAATGGCACCCACTTGCTTGAAAACGAGATCAAGGGCATTGGGTAGGGTGCCTTGACGCTTACCTGTTTTATCCAGTTTAGCTGCTTGTGAAAGAGAACCCGTTACCAAAACGGGTGTGTTAAGAGGAAATGCTTGCTCATCGGCATCGGGCGCTGTGCCGATAATTCCGATAACTGCCGATTGTACCGCGCGAAGGGGACGGGTGCCGTCGTCAACCTCGACAACTTCAACACCGTGTAGAAAACCTGTTGCCATTTTATGCTCCTTTAAATGAGGGGTGAATGAAAATGAATGGGAAAAAATGAGGGATGAAGAGCTGTGTTTTTCAATGCTCGGCATCCAAAGATGAAATTAACAAAAATATCAAAAGTATCTTGACATTGTTTCTGCGATGTGTATTTTCGAATCAGGTGCCTAGAAAACACCTTAAAACCACAAGCGGATAAATTGCCGGAACAATTTTTTCTCCGCACATTAAAGGCTTTGACTCATTATATGCTACATGCGTATAATAGATTTGTCGGGTGTAGTTGCGCTATAAAATACCCTTTATGGGAAAAGCATAACGACGGGCTTGTGGCCGTGTTTTCTAGCGCCCGGCACTCTTTTAGAGTGTCAATAGAAAACGTCTAACCCACAAGGAGTTCTCATGAACACTCTTATAGAAATAAAAAAAAGTACTTCTCATAGTGCTGTTACTCAGACTATGTCTAGCATTGAAATTGCAGAAGTGTGTGGTAAGCAGCATAAGAATGTTATGCGTGATATCAAGCAAATATTTAACGAGCTCAAATTTGAGCCGGTTGATTTTATAGGTACTTACATTGATGCAAAAGGTGAAAGCTGCCCTTGTTATAATCTCCCCAAGCGTGAATGTTTAATTCTTGTTTCTGGTTATAACACTACATTACGAGCTAAAATCATTGACCGTTGGCAAGAATTGGAAAAGCAGGTAGCTGTTTCACAGATAGACTACTCAAGTCCTCAAGCAATGATAGGCTTTTTGACACATCTACAAAGTCAAATCGAACAGAAAGATCATGTGATTGCAGAACTAACTCCAAAAGCACAAGCTTTGGAGGGCTTAAAACGCTCTGATGGGCTGCTCGGTCTTATTGAAGCAGCGAAAATGCTAGAGGTACGACCTAAGGATTTGACTAATTACTTTTATAAAAACATTACATTGCCACTTGACAATGTAGCGACAATATGAATAATCGAATCATGTGCCTAAGAAACACCTTAAACCAATAGCGGATAGATTACCGAAATAATCTCTTCCCGCCGGAATTTAAAAACTTTGACTCACGATATGCTTTGTAGCATATAGTATCTTGTCGGGTGTGGTTACGCTATACAATACCCTTTCGGGGAAAGTGTAACGACGGACTATTGGCCGTGTTTCTTAGCACCCGGCACTCTTTTTAGAGTGTCATTAAGAAACCTCTAACCAATAGGAGTTCACATGAACACTCTTATTCCAATATTGGAACAAACTATTGATCAGGAAACTGTTCAAACGGTAAACGCTCGTGATTTGCATGCGTTTTTAGAAGTAGGTAAAGATTTCTCTACTTGGATTAAATATCGCATCAACAAATATAATTTATTAGAAAATCAGGATTATTTAGTTTTCACCAATTTTGGGGAAAACCTCCAAGGTGGTCGTCCCTCTAGAGATTATCATCTCACCTTAAGCGTAGCTAAAGAACTTTCTATGGTTGAGAATAATAAGAAAGGTAGAGAAGCGCGTTTATACTTTATCAAATGTGAACGGCTCTTGAAACAAGTAGTGACACCACAAATAGATTACTCAACGCCTCAAGCATTGCTTGGTGTCTTGAATCACTTACAAAGTCAAATCGAACAGAAAGATCATGTGATTGCAGAACTAACTCCAAAAGCACAAGCTTTGGAGGGCTTAAAACGCTCTGATGGGCTGTTCGGTCTTATTGAAGCAGCGAAAATGCTAGAGGTACGACCTAAGGACTTAACTGATTACTTGCGTAAACATGATTGGGTGTATCGTCGAGCTCCAGGGGAGCCTCTATTACCTTATCAGGATAAAATCAAGAAAAGATTCATGGATTGTCCTGCGATTACCATTCAGAGACCAGATGGGACAGAAAAGGTACTGCCTTCAACAAAAATCACCTCCAGAGGTTTGGCATGTTTGAGAGAACAAATCGATGGAGGTGTACAATGAATACCAGTATTGATTTTTTATGCGATTTATGGATGGCGTTGTATCAGTTTTCTGATCGTGATGATGTTGAAGATAATGCTTTTAATACTCTCATTGAAACCATGGATGCGATAGAAAAAGCTTTAATTTTCAAGCTTCAAGATGAAACCCCAAATGCACTAAAAATTTTAGCAATGATTACACATTTTGGAACTTTAAAACCTCCTCCGATTATAGAGCCTTTATTAAAATCTTACGAGCCGAGTTTGGAAAGCTCTGTCACAAAAGCGGCTTAATTAAAAAACATAACCTCTCTTCCCTGCTTCTAAGTGGGGGAGAGTTTAGTAGATTCCCTTAAAGAAGCTTATTCCAATTACAAAAGTGTTCTCCAGTACGTTGTAAAATCTCTTTACGCAATACATATTATACGTATAATACGTATTATTTATTAAAGGGCTGTACTGATGAAAAAATATAGTTTTACAGATGTAAATCGCGGGGCAGGTGATATTTTAGACGAAGCTATGTCAAATCCTGTAGCTTTAACGAAGCGAGGGCGTGAAAAAATCATTATGCTTCCCGTTGATTTATATCATGAATTAATAAAAGCGCGCTCTCACGCACAGTCTTTTTCCTATGCAGATGCACCGCAAAATATATTAGACGATTTAGATCGTGGTTTAGATGACATTTTAAATAGTGATGAACATGTTTAAAGCAGGGGATGTTGTTCGATACTATTATTTGTGGCACGAACAAGCACAAAAAGGTGAACATTCGGGGCGTAAAGCTCGTCCTTCGTGCGTTATGGTCAAAACTGAAAAGCATCTTTTTTTTGTTTCCTATTACTTCTCAAGAATCTCATGATTTGCAGTATAGTTTAAAGGTACCTGAGATAGAATGTCAGCGTGCGGGTTTGCAAAAGCAATCTTGGGTACGTGTTGATGAATTTAATGTTGTTTCTTGCGAATCTCTTTTTGACTTTGAAGATTTGAAGCCACAAGGGCGTTTTAGCCGTGCTTTTGTGCGTAAGATTGCTCTTAAAATTAAAGAAGTTAAAGCAATAAAATTACTTAAAAAAGTTTCTAGAGACTGAGTAATATACTTAAACAGTGTGGAGTACCGGAACTTTGCTAACATCTGTTTCACGCTCTGCATGCCAAGCATCATAATTGGCTTGCATACGTAACCATATACCTGCTCCATTCCCAAACATCTTTCCAAGATAGACTGAAATAGCAGGAGAAACAGGCTTTTTTGCCTTTAGAATATCGCAAAGATGTTGGTATGATATACCAAGCATCTGTGCAATTTCTAATTTTGTTTTGCCAGTTTCAGGAATAATATCTGCTAAAACTTCTCCTGGATGAGTAGGGCAGCGATTAGGATTACGTGTGGTCATGGATAGCCTTCTTTGCAATTAATTTTAAAACTATTACAATCTAAATAGGATGACATCAATACCATGTAATTTAAAGAAATTTAAGAAATGAACATCAAGCCCATTCGCACTGAGAAAGATTATCAAAAAGCCTTAGAAATTGTATCTGCAATGTTTGACAATCAGCCAGAAGTTAATACTCCAGAATTTGATAGAATGAAAACTCTTGTTTTGTTAATTGAAGCTTATGAAACAGAACACTATCCTGTTTCTCCATCTCATGCGTAAAGAGAAGAATAGGTGCATGGAGGGGATAAATTTGCACGTCAACATCAAGGATTTTACAACCACATAAAAGGCTGTCTGATCAAATATTGCTAAAAACTCAGATCCCTTGCCATTCTTAATAAAGCGAATACGAAGTTTAAATTTTATTGTCATTTTGCTCTCCAAATCAATGAAGAGACAATAACAATCATCACCATGCTCCATAAGCCTGACACTGTCAGTCAAAAAAGACTTTAAAATCATACAAAGCCCGCTTATACAACAAGCATTCCTATAACTTAGCTTATTTACCTTTTTTGTGGCTCCCCTATAGGTGGCTCTATGATTGCGTCTTTCTCTACTGGTTGCGTAGATGCGGATTGTTTTTTGTTTTCATCCAATACGGGAGGAGAGAACACT
>NZ_JAQISY010000004.1:0-150117 GCF_028618465.1 Bartonella sp. MM73XJBT
CATAGGCTTTAAATTCACCAAAATATTTCGTAATCGCTGCTGTCAACGAGGTCTTCCCATGATCAACGTGACCAATCGTTCCTATATTAACATGCGGTTTCGTGCGTTCAAACTTGCTCTTTGCCATTTGAGCTCTCCATTTTCCATCCAAATCAAGGACTAAGTTAAAATTAATGACCTAAAAAATTACGCGTACTTCTTCTGAATCTCCAAAGCAACAGCCGAAGGGACTGGCTCATAATGATCAAATTGCATTGTATATTGTGCACGCCCCTGACTCATAGAACGAAGACTATTCACATAACCAAACATATTTGCCAAAGGAACCATTGCATTCACCACTGTAGCAATACCACGAGCCTCAGTACCTGAAATTTGACCGCGACGAGAATTGAGATCACCAATGACATCACCAACATAATCTTCTGGAGTTACAACCTCCACCTTCATGATTGGCTCAAGAAGCTGCGCACCAGCCTTCTTCGCTCCATCACGAAAAGCTGCACGAGCGGCAATTTCAAAAGCCAACACGGAAGAATCAACATCGTGATAACCACCATCGATCAGAGTTGCTTTTACACCAAGCATAGGGAACCCTGCAAGAGGACCTGAACCCATAACACTCTCAATCCCCTTCTGAACACCAGGAATATATTCCTTTGGAACCGCACCACCAACAACTTTCGATTCAAAAACGAAATCATCACCATCATGAGGTTCAAAAATAATTTTCACACGAGCAAACTGCCCTGCACCACCGGATTGTTTCTTGTGCGTATAATCAATCTCTGCCATTTTGGTAATCGACTCACGATAAGCAACTTGAGGCTGCCCAATATTAGCCTCAACCTTAAACTCACGCCGCATACGATCAACAATGATATCAAGATGAAGCTCCCCCATTCCAGCTATAATAGTCTGCCCTGATTCCTCATCAGATTTCACACGGAACGATGGATCTTCAGCAGCCAAGCGATTGAGTGCAATACCCATCTTTTCCTGATCCGCTTTTGTTTTGGGCTCAATCGCAATTTCAATAACAGGTTCTGGAAAATCCATCCGCTCCAGAATAATGGGCTTTAGAGGATCACAAAGTGTATCACCTGTTGTCGTTTCCTTAAGTCCCGCAAGAGCGACAATATCGCCAGCAAATGCCTCCTCAATATCCTCACGAGAGTTTGAATGCATTTGCAGCATACGCCCCAAACGTTCTCTCTTTCTCTTCACTGTATTTTCAAGGGAAACGCCCTTTTGAACTTTACCAGAATAAACACGACAAAAAGTTAATGATCCAACAAAAGGATCATTCATAATCTTAAAAGCAAGCATAGAAAGCGGAGCATCATCTGAAGATTCACGTGTTGCCTCAGACTCCGTTTTCACATCTACACCCCTAATCGCTGGAATATCAACTGGAGAAGGAAGATAAGAAACAACCGCATCCAAAAGCGGCTGCACACCTTTATTTTTAAAAGCTGTACCACAAAGAACAGGATGAAACTGGACCCCTATTGTCCCCTTACGAACAAGAGCTATAAGCTGCTCATCAGTTGGCATAACGCCCTCAAGATAAGCCTCCGTCGCTGCTTCATCAACCTCCACCGCCATTTCAATGAGTTTTTCGCGATATTCTTCTGCTTTCTCTTTCAAATCAGAAGGGATTTCACTTACCACCGCCGAAGCACCAATGGAACCATCCCATTTTAATGCCTTCATCTCAATAAGATCAACAACACCTTCAAAATCATTTTCAGCACCAATTGGCAACTGCAAAACAAGAGCCTTAGCCCCCAATCGCGAACCAACCATTTCTACACTACGATAAAAATCAGCGCCTATTTTATCCATTTTATTAACAAAAACCATACGCGGCACGCGATATTTCTCAGCCTGCCTCCAAACAGTTTCTGTCTGAGGCTCCACACCAGCATTTGCATCCAACAATGCTATCGCCCCATCAAGAACACGCAAAGAACGCTCAACCTCAATCGTAAAATCAACGTGGCCTGGTGTATCTATGATATTAAAACGCCGCTTGCGACCATCACGCCCCTCCCAAAAGGTCGTCGTCGCAGCAGATGTAATCGTAATACCACGTTCTTGCTCTTGCGCCATCCAATCCATCGTAGAAGCACCATCATGAGTTTCTCCGATTTTATGGTTCTTACCTGTATAGAACAAAATACGCTCAGTCATAGTGGTCTTACCAGCGTCAATATGCGCCATAATACCAAAATTACGATAATCTTCAATTTTATATTCGCGAGCCATTCTATTTGCCTTAAGTTTTAAACATACCTACCAGCGGTAATGAGAGAATGCACGATTAGCTTCAGCCATACGATGCACATCCTCACGCTTCTTTACTGCAGAACCACGATTATTGGCCGCATCCATTAACTCACCAGAAAGACGATTAATCATTGTCGTCTCATTACGCCCACGTGCCGCTGAAATTAACCAACGAATAGCAAGAGCCTGACGACGATCTGGACGAACATCAATCGGAACCTGATAAGTAGCACCACCCACACGACGCGAACGAACCTCAATATGAGGAGCAACATTCTCTAACGCCTGATGAAACAGAGCCACAGGATCTGTTTTTACTTTCTTCTCCACAGCGTCAAGCGCACCATAAACAATACGCTCAGCAACTGACTTTTTACCATCAAACATAATGGCATTCATAAACTTCGTAATAACCAAATCACCAAACTTAGGATCTGGATTAATTTCACGCTTTTCTGCTCTATGACGACGGGACATCGGCTTTGTCTCTCAATATTATTTTGGACGCTTCGCGCCATATTTTGAACGACGCTGTTTACGATTCTTGACACCCTGCGTATCAAGCAAACCACGAATAATGTGATAACGAACCCCTGGCAAATCCTTCACACGACCACCCCGAATCATAACAACAGAGTGCTCTTGAAGATTATGCCCTTCTCCAGGAATATAACCAATCACCTCAAATCCATTTGTCAAACGGACCTTAGCAACTTTTCGAAGCGCAGAATTCGGTTTCTTTGGCGTTGTTGTATAAACACGTGTACAAACACCACGCTTCTGCGGATTTGATTGAAGAGCAGGAACCTTATTGCGCTTAACCGGCACAACACGTGGCTTGCGAATCAATTGGTTTACGGTAGGCATGCAACCTTCCTCTTTTCGATTTACGTTTGTCTCGCCCTTTTGGGCTCTCCTAGTTTTCATCCATTCCGACAAAATCGGAGCAAATATCTAAACTCACACACAAAATCGGGCAGCACTGCTAAAAACAGTTTACCCGACCACAAGCAGAGAAGGCACTCGCCTTTTGCACTAGCATTTGCTTTTAATCTTCTAAAACCTGTTTGAGTGACTCTTAGGATAAAAATAAAATCTCTAAAACCACTCTCACATCAGCTCTGTATCCTCTAATAGCGAGAACACATACATTCGTCAAGAACTAAACACCAGAAAGTTTTTAAAAATGAACATAAATAAAATTTTAACACTTTAATTTAGCTTTTTTCAGGAGTTCTTGATAAATGAAATCCTCATAGTAATATTTCTCTCATACAAAAAAACGCGACACATCATAACTTAACGTAACTCATTGTTGGGTATATCTATTAACATTGGAAAGTAGCAGTTTAACTTGCATAGATATTGAAGATGAGCACCATGAAAATAGTAACCTGGAACATTGCTGGAATCAAAGCACGACATGAAACATTATATCAATGGTTACAGCAAAATCAGCCCGATGTAGTCTGTCTACAAGAAACAAAAAGTACCGATGAGAACTTTCCACGTAATGCAATTGAAGGATTAGGTTATCATATAGAAACACACGGACAAAAAAGTTTTAATGGCGTTGCGATTCTTTCTAAAAAAACACCTGATGAAGTTATCCGGCGCTTACCAGGTAATGATAATGATGAACAAACACGCTACATTGAAGCCGTTTATTCAACCAATAAAGGCGTTATTCGTGTTGCATCCCTCTATCTACCAAATGGAAACCCTATCAGCAGTGACAAATATCCTTATAAAATGGAATGGATGGAAAGATTATATACCCATGCAAGATCATTGCTTGCATATGAGGAACCTCTTATCTTAGCTGGTGATTATAATGTTATTCCCACCCCCTTGGATGCAAAAAAACCTCAAGAGTGGAATCGTGATGCCTTATTTCTTCCCCAAACAAGACAGGCATTTCAACGCATTACTCATTTAGGTTTTTACGACGCTATTCGTAATGTCACAGATACCCCTTCATTCAGCTTTTGGGATTTTCAAGCTGGTGCATGGCGTAAAAATAACGGAATTCGTATTGATCACTTTCTCTTATCACCAGAAGCTGTCGATCAACTTATTTGCGCCTATAGCCAAACAGAAGTAAGAGGATATCAAAAAACATCGGATCATATTCCCATTTGGGCTCATTTTAATTTCGATTAAAAGAGTAAAACACCTGATTTTATTTAAAGTAAAAAAATATCCCACCTAGAATATAAATGTGCTACACGGTGTGTGAAAAGACATTTAAATAATAAAACGAGAACAAGAAATCGTCAGTGAATGGAGGACATAATGAAAAAATCATTGTTAATACTTATTGCAGCAACTGCCTTTGGACTAACAAGTGTTGTACATGCTGAAAATGATACACTTGAGAAAATAAAAAGGACAGGAGAAGTCACCCTAGGTGTCCGAGAATCATCAGGTTTGGCCTATGCCCTAGGTAATAATAAATATGTAGGTTTCCACACAGAAATGGCAGAGCATATTATCGACGATATTTCAAAAAAAATTGGTAAACCGATCAAAATTCATTATCTCCCTATCACATCACAAAATAGAATCCCTCTTTTAAAAAATAGTACCTATGATTTTGAATGTGGCTCTACAACAAATGATGTCTCCCGTAGTAAAGAAGCCGCATTTGCTTATACCACTTACATTGAAGAAGTTCGAATCGCCGTAAAGAAAAATTCCCACATTAAATCTCTTGCCGATTTAAATGGAAAAACAGTTGCAACCACTACAGGAACAACATCTGTTCAACTTATCCGTAAAAATAAACGTGCAAAAAATATTCACTTTAATGTTGTGAAAGGTAAAGACCATGGAGACAGCTTCTTATTATTAGAATCTGGTCGTGCAGACGCATTTGTTATGGATGCTTCAATTCTTGCAGGCCATATTGCCAAATCAAAAAATCCATCTGATTATGTAATCCTTGATCCAGTACTTTCAGTCGAACCCATCGCTTGTATGCTGCGATTAAATGACAAAAACTTTGAACAAGCAATCAACGATAGTATCGTGCACCAAATCAAAGACAAATCACTTGAAAAACTTTATGATAAATGGTTTATGAAACCAACTCCGCCTGCCAATACTATTGTCAACCTTCCCTTATCTAAAGCAACAAAATATGCTTGGGAACATCCAAACAATAAGCCTCGGGAAAACTATACAGAGAATAGTTTCTAGATTTTTTAAAAACAATAACCACACTCTTTGCAAAGAGTGTGGTTATGTTTTAGTTCATTTTTCAATAAAGTTTGCTTGATATAAAATGGCTGATTTATTGCTCTGTTTATAAACGACTCAATTTAGGAAATATCAATCAATGGACTTTTCTTTCCTTTGTAGAGATGATCTTACTCAAACACTGGTAGCAGGATGCTTTGGGACTCCTGGCGTAAGTCATACTTATTTAGATACACTGCTCGATGGCTTGAAAAATACAATTTTATTGTCCGCCTTTTCATTAATTCTAGCTGTATTTTGTGGTGTTATTATAGGAACGATGCGCACTTTACCCAATACCTCCATAATCAATCGTATATTACGCGCTATCGGTAGCATATGGGTAGAAATCATGCGTAATATTCCTTTGCTGGTACAAGTGTTTTTATGGTATTTCGTTGTGCCTAAGGTGTATCCGCCAGCGATGAATTTTTCACCTATTCTCTTAATAACATGTGCCTTAGGATTTTTTACATCTGCCCGTATTGCAGAACAAGTCCGCTCAGGTATTGAAGCGATTCCTTCTGGACAACGTTATGCAGCTATGGCAATGGGATTCACAACCTATCAAGTTTATCGCTATATCATATTACCGCGTGCTATACGTACAATTATGCCTCCGCTTACTTCAGAAGCAATGGGCATTGTGAAAAATTCATCTATAGCATTTGCAGTTTCAATCAATGAACTGATGCAATTTCAATACCAAACAATCGAAGAAGTAAGTCATGTTTACGAAAATTATCTTATCGTCACGATTCTTTATATCCTTATAGCTCTCTTTGTGTTCATTATTATGACAATAATTGAACACATGCTCAAAATCCCTAATTTTCAAACAGAGGAACACTGAATATGACAGATTTCATAAGCTCCCAGTTTGGATTTTCTTCTTCTTTCAATTTTTCAGACTTTGATTTTTCATTTTTTACTTTTGATATATTCTGTTCTTATATTCTATCAGGTTTACTCTTTAGTATTTTCCTAACCCTTTTTGCCACGATATTAGGACTTATTTTTGGTACACTCTTAGCAATGATGCGGCTTTCTTCTGTAAAACTGCTCTCTTGGCTTGCAACAATTTACATAACTGCCATGCGCTCAATACCGCTCGTGATGGTTATCTTATGGTTTTTTGTGCTTTTACCTTTCCTAACTGGGATATCAATCGGTGCAAATAAATCAGCACTCATTACCTTTACTGCATTTGAAACTGCTTATTTTGCCGAGATTATGCGCGCCGGCATAAATTCTGTTTCACAAGGACAAAAACAGGCGGGGCAAGCTCTTGGAATGACGTATTGGCAGAATATGTACATTGTCATTCTTCCCCAAGCCTTTAGAGACATGCTGCCCGTTTTTTTAACACAAGTCATTATTCTCTTTCAGGATACAACGCTTGTTTATGCAATTAGTGGCAATAGCCTCTTGAACGGTTTTGATATTGTTGCTAACAACTTTGGCGTAAAGCAAGAAGCTTATGTCTTAGCAGCTATTTTCTATTTTGTTATCTGTTTTACACTATCGCAGATAGTCTTGTATTTACAGAAAAGAATATCTATTATCCGCTAACAGGAAAAAAAATGTCTACGCATATGATTGAAATAAAGAATGTTTCCAACTGGTATGGCGAAGTTAATGTTCTTAAAGACTGCACCACCAATATTAACAAAGGGGAAGTTGTTGTAGTTTGTGGTCCGTCTGGTTCAGGAAAATCAACACTCATTAAAACAATTAATGCTCTTGTTCCTTTTCAAAAAGGTGAGATTTGGATTAATGGAACACCCGTTCATTCAAAGAAAACGAATCTACCTAAATTGCGCAGCCACGTAGGAATGGTATTTCAGCACTTCGAACTTTTTCCACATTTATCCGTTACAGAAAATTTGACCATTGCACAAATCAAAGTTTTAAAGCGCAACAAAAAAGAAGCGCTTGAGCGTGGTTTATTGTATCTTGAACGTGTTGGACTCATCGAACATAAAAATAAGTACCCTGGTCAACTTTCTGGCGGGCAGCAACAACGTGTTGCTATTGCTCGGGCCTTAACTATGGATCCACTCGTTATGCTTTTTGATGAACCAACATCTGCTCTAGATCCTGAAATGGTAGGTGAAGTGTTAGATGTCATGATCAGCTTAGCAGAAGAAGGTATGACGATGATTTGTGTAACGCATGAAATGGGTTTTGCACAAAAAGTCTCTGAACGTGTTATTTTCATGGATCAAGGAAAAATTCTCGAAGACTGCTCATCTAAAGAGTTTTTTTCTAACCCACAATCTAGAACACCAAGAGCACAGGACTTTTTATCTAAGATCCTTAGTCATTAATTAGGTGTTATTTCAAAAATTCTCTCTATTACAGAATCAAGCATAAAAATGATAATTTTTGGATTGAAAACTAAAGAAGTGTTGCTGTTGAATATTAAAAAATGATTACTTTTTATAATATTAGGGAACAGCAAATGCCGTACGTTTCTCAAATTCATTACAAATGAGCAAAAGCACACTCTTGCAGAGAAGCAATCTAATTTCGATCTTTTTCTTTAGTTTTTTCATAGGCTGCTGTTAACATATGGTGCCAAAAGCTGTTTTTCCTTCCTGATGAAGCAGAATATTTCCAAGCACGGCTTGAGCAGGAGAATCCCTTTTCTTGCTGAAACCACCATGCTGCTTGCAGAAGATTTTTCTCTTCTCCCTTTTCTCTTGAAAAACCTTTTTCCTACATAATATTGTGCTTTAGGACTTCAATAGTTCACTGCAATCTACATATAGAGGAGAGCAGCATAAGACGGATTAGATTTTTCAGGTGATTGAGGAATACCTTTTTTATATAGCGCGCAAGTTTAACCAATGTATCAGAAATATAACTCTCATCCTCTGAACTAAGATCAGCACTTTTTTCAACAACATAGGCAAAAAATTGTATGCCTTATAATCATCTTCAGGAGCACCATAACCCTTCACATAGATACAACCAAATTTCCAATTTGCATCAATATTTCCCATATTGGCTGCATAACGTAACGCTAAAAGTGCCTTGATCTATTTATTCCCCTATTAAAAAACGCCTTAAATAGTATAAAATTTTACATGTATCACTGCTCTAAATCACAGTGTTTTTATAATACAATAGGATAATAGAAACGCACGACCTCATAAACGTAAAAACACTAGAAAACTGCATAGAGTTTTTATTTATAACATCAGTAAGAGAACACTGAAAATTTCAATGGAAATACAGAAAAAACGCTCTTTACAAGAAAACATAAACAGACAACATAATAATACGAAGTAAATACAAAAGCAGTAGAATAAAAAAGCGCAACTATGTCAATCGCTCTAAAGCAACAGATATTTTCCTCTGCGCGGTACGCAATTCTACAATTCTGTTACGCTCAGCCTCAATAATTTCCGGTCTTGCATTTTCTATAAACTTAGGATTATCTAATTTAATAGATATTTTTTCAATATCTTGTTCAATTTTACTAACGTCCTTCCTTAAGCGAGCACGTTCAGCTTCCAAATCAATTAATTGCCCCAATGGTAAACAAAAAATCGCCTCTCCCAAAATCATTTGCGCAGAAACAGCTGGAGTTTTATCAGAGAAATCAATTGTCTCGATACGTGCTAACTTTCTAAGAAGAGCATCATAACGTTTCACACGCTTCTGCGTTAGTGTGCCGCCCTCTACAATAACAAGAGGTGCTAGCGTACCAGCCGGAATATTCATTTCAAAACGTACAGATCGAATTTCACTGACAACATCAATAAGCCAATTAATATCAGCAGCAGCTTCTTCATCTACGAATATTTCCTCTGGCCATGATACTAAAGCCAGCATATCCTCACGCTTCATACTTAGTGTTTCTGTAAGAGACCACAACTCCTCCGTCATATGAGGCATAAAGGGGTGAAGAAGCTTATAAACCTGATCCAAAACCCAAGCAGTACATGCCTGAGCCTCACCTTTAGCATCCTCATTGGAACCTTGAAATACTGGTTTGAGAAGTTCCAGATACCAATCACATAAGGTATGCCAAATAAAACGATAAAGTGCGCTAGCGGACTCATTAAACTTATAATTTTCAATGCCAGTAGTCACTGCCGAAATAGTTTGAGAGAGTTCTGTTAAAATCCAACGATTAAGTGCAAGTTTTGCTTTTTCTGGCTTAAAAGCTGGATCATGCTTAACACCATTCATCTGTGCAAATCTGGTAGCATTCCATAATTTGGTAGCAAAATTACGATAGCCTGCAACACGGGAAGGATCAAGTTTAACATCCCGCCCCTGTGCTGCCATAATGGCCAACGTGAAACGGAGAGCATCAGCACTATATTGATCAATGAGCTCCAAGGGATCGATAATATTCCCCTTTGACTTTGACATCTTTGCCCCCTTCTGATCCCGAACGAGAGCATGCACATAAACCGTTGGAAAAGGAACATCCCCCATAAAGTGAAGCCCCATCATCATCATACGAGCAACCCAAAAAAAGATAATATCAAATCCTGTAACCGATAGAGATGTTGGATAAAAGCTAGCAAGTTCCGTGGTTTTATTTGGCCAGCCAAGTGTTGAAAAAGGCCAAAGAGCGGATGAAAACCACGTATCTAAAACATCTTGATCACGGGTTAATTCCACCACTTCACCATAATGAGAGACAGCAGAAGCCAAAGCTTCTTCTTCACTTTTTTCAACAAAAACTGCGCCATCAGGACCGTACCAAGCTGGGATCTGGTGTCCCCACCATAATTGACGCGAAATGCACCAGGGTTGAATATTTTGCATCCAATTGAAATAAGTTTTCTTCCAACTATCGGGAACAAATCGCGTTTTTCCTTGCTGAACAGCCTCTATTGCAGGTTTTGCTAATTCTTCAGCATGAACATACCATTGATCTGTCAAGAACGGTTCAATCGGCACCCCACTGCGATCTCCATGAGGAACGGTGTGCGGATGATCATCAATAGCTGCTAAATATCCTTTTTCTTCCATCAAAGAAATAATCCGACTGCGTGCAACAAAACGATCAGCTTGATCTAAGTTTTCCACTAATAGATTTAATTCATCAGATAAAGTTAAACCATCAAAAAACGCCTCATTCTCACGCAGGAAAATCTCCGCTTTTTTTGTAAAAATATTGATCAACCGTAGATCATTGCGCTGCCCTACTTCAAAATCGTTAAAGTCATGGGCTGGTGTAATTTTTACAGCCCCACTTCCCTCTTCAGGATTTGCATAATCATCACCAACAATCAATAACCTACGACCAACAAGGGGCAAAAGAGCATTTTTCCCTATAAGATTTTTATAACGATCATCTTCAGGATTAACTGCAATTCCCGTATCACCAAGCATTGTTTCTGGCCGTGTTGTCGCCACTGTTATAAAAGTTGTAGCATCATTGGGATCAAAAATCTTACCTTCAAGCGGATATCGAAAATGCCACAAATGGCCTTTGACTTCTTTTTGCTCAACTTCAAGATCTGAAATAGCCGTTAACAATTTAGGATCCCAATTAACAAGGCGCTTATCCTTATATATCAATCCCTGCTTATAAAGCGTAACAAAAACTTCACGAACAGCCTCAGACAACCCCTCATCCATTGTAAACCGCTCGCGTGACCAATCACAGGAAATACCAAGACGACGCAACTGATTTGCAATAACGCCCCCAGTTTTGTGACGCCATTGCCAAATACGTTCAACAAATTTTTCTCTACCCATTTCTTGACGCGTTGGCTCTTGACATTCTGCAAGTTGACGCTCAACAACCATTTGCGTAGCAATCCCAGCATGATCCATGCCAGGTTGCCACAACACATTCTTGCCACGCATTCGCTGGAATCTAACCACGATATCTTGAATTGTCGTATTCAGTGCGTGCCCCATATGAAGGGAACCGGTAACATTGGGAGGCGGAAGCATAACGCAAAAAGGTTCAGCATCACTTTTTGAACCCACACCCGCTTCAAAAGCACCACGAGCCTCCCACCTTTTTGCAACCCGTTGCTCTATAGAAGCAGCATCATAGTTTTTTTCTAGCATTCCACTCACCCATAACGCCGCTGAAAAATACAAATATCCGTTCTAAAATGTGATCAGACTTATCTAAAAAGCTCAACTAACTATCTCACGTCCAAAGCCGCAAAACTCTCATAAAATAAAATGGAAATCACAAAAACGATAAAGAACAAACAATTAAGACGACTTCTTAATAGCTTTAACAATCTCTTCACGTAAAATATTCTCAAGCAAAACTGGCAATTTACTTTGTAACCATTCTGCTATAGCCGGACGCAAAACATCTTTTGCAATCTTCTCAGCAGAAGAAAGACAATATTCAGATAATTCGCCATGACCAACTGCCGTATTTTCTGACTGTGTAGCATATGCCTCATTACTATATTCTTTTGCTTTATGAACAGAGCGCTGCTCTTCAGAAGAAAGCTTTACCTTTTGCATATCCACGCCAACCGTATTATTTTCTGCCTCTATATTCTCTTTCTCTTGCGTTAAAGAAAAATCTTGATTCTCAGAAGAAAGCCCGATGCGATCAGCCAAAGCTTTCATTGCATCATCAACTGATAAGGTCGTATCATAAATACTTTCTGAAGCCACGGACGCACGATCTGTAGAAGCATTTGCTACAACATCGCCATTTAAAAAATGCTCAGGTTGAACCGTATTTTCTTCGATTATTTCACGAATAGATGTCAAAATCTCATCCATACTCGGCTCACGTAATACACTTGAACTCTGTACCATACTTTAAAACCTCTCAAAGACGCAACCATAAACAGAATCACACTCTATAGTGTAAGCAAAAGAATCATAAGATCAACATGCCTCGTACTATATTTTCAAACGTGATTGTCACAAAGAAGGCACTACACACAACTTTATTCATAAAGCGCTCTCTTTCTCAACATGCTTAATTCTGAATTTATTAAGCTTTTAAAGCTGAAAAATTATTTGCAGATTTAAAATTACTTTTAGGCATTAACGAACATATTTTACCATTTTAAAACCTAAATAATCCGCAGTCAGTTTACCAATGGAAGATTGAACACTATAGCTAGCAATAAGAGCATTACGTTCTGCTTTTGCAAGCGCAATTTGAGCGTTAATGAGTTGTGTCCGAGAATTTAATACATCCAATGTCGTTGCCTGTCCCACACGATTTTCTTGAACACGCCCTTTAAGAGCAATTTCAGCAGCACGTACACTCTCACGATAAGCGATAACAGATGCGCGTGCCCCTTCTAACTGAAACCAAGCAGACGTGAGGGCTTGTCTTATATTACTATGAGCTAAATCAAGCTGAAGATGTGCCTGCCCAAGTTGTTCCTTAGATTGACGAATTTGCGCAGATGTACGCCCACCTTCAAAAATTGGAACACTTAACGACACCCCTATTGATTTAGAAACACCATCCTCCCCAGCACCACTGTAAATCCGATTATAAGATGCTGTTGCAGAAAGATCAACTTTAGGAAGCAATGCCCCTTCTTTTGCTTTTACATTGTAAAGGCTCGCATCAACCAAATATTTTGCATAAAGAATTGCTGGATGCTGTACAACGCTCATTTGATAAGCAACATCAAGATTGACCGGCAAATCTTTTGCCATAGATGGATGTGTTAATTTTTCAGGATCAGAACCAATAACTTGTCGATAAACAGCCTCAGCTGATTTTACATCAGCACGTGCAAGGCTAAGCTCTGAAACAGCAACCGAACGTGCCGCTTGTGCTTGAGAAAGATCAACACGCCCCCCCTCTCCCACATCAAACTTTGCTTTATCCGAACGAACTTGCTCTTCAAGAGCTGCCAAATTTTCTCTACGAAGATCAGCAATACGACGTGCTTGATAGACATTCGCATAGGCAGTTACAGTGTCGAGAAAAGTATTCTGTTCAACATTACGAAGATATTCACGCTGTGCTTGCAACTTAACCTGAGCTGAAGAAAATGTATTTTGTGTGACAAAACCATCAAATAATCTTTGATTCACCCTTATACCTAGAGACCCAGAAGTAGTATAAGCTCCCATCATGGGCTTGCTTCGCCCATAGCTTCCAATTCCTTCAATTTGTGGCAAGAGCCCAGAACGTGCAATAACCACATCATCACTTGATATACGCACAGCAGCACGTTCACTATTCAACTTGGCATTGTGCATATAAGCTTTAGCAAAAGCATCCATCAATGTTTCAGCACAAACCGATCCTGATAATAGAACATTTAAAACCAGCAACACACATGCCTGAAATTTCTTGTTTACTTTAAACACCATACACACAACACGAACCCCACATTCATTAAAATTATCTTTTATTTACATACAAAACAAACACTAAAATATAAAATCAGGCCTTTTAAAAAAACGAGCAAGAGGTTTTACCGCAAGATTAAAAGCACGACGCGATGCAATAATCCCATCTTCTTTTACATAGATTCGTGCAACACCCGAATTACCGCATCCTTCAACCACAACAAGACGTCCTTGCTCTTTCATTTGCTCAAAAAAACTCTCTGGAATAAAATCAACCGCACCCTCGATAAAAATCAGATCATAAGGTCCCCCAATAGCGTATCCCTTTTCTAAATCTTCATGAACTACAACCACATTATCACACTGATTACGCTTTAAAGTCTCAGCAGCTTGTTCCGAAAGATCTTTATGACTTTCTAACGCAACCACAGTTGCCGCGAGTTTTGAAAGCAATGCTGCACAATAACCACTATTAGTACCAACATCTAAAACAATATCGGATGATTTTACAGCAGCAAGCTGTAGCAATTTTGCCAAAGAAGCAGGACGCATTGAATAGCCTGTAGATAGTCCATTTTGCGCTGGATACACAATAATGTCCGTATCAACATAACTTAAAGCTCTCATATCTTCTGGTACGAAATCTTCACGCGGTACCATTAAAAACGCTTCAAGAACTGATAAATCCGTTACATCAACTGTACGAATTTGATTGTCAACCATTTTGCGGCGAAGCTCTGCAAAATATGCAACCATCACGACTCTCTTCTCCCACATACAATAAGACTACAACAAAACGGCGATAGTGAGAACTTTAAATACCTTACTGTGGGTGTTACAAAAAGCACACTATAGTCAATAATGAGATTCTAACCGCACCATTTTCCTGATAAAGCACTTTACCATCAAGAGCAGCTATTTATTTTCGTATTTTACCCCTAAAAGCCATTTTGTTTAAAATCGGCTGGAGGCCTCGCCCGGAATCGAACCGGGATACAAGGATTTGCAGTCCTCTGCGTAACCATTCCGCCACGAGGCCTCATTAAACATATCAAGTGTCAATAAGGGAAGGCAACGCATCCGTCAAGAGAGAGAAGTCTTCTCTGTTCTTTTTTCCTCTCCTTCTGCAATTTAGATATTTTTTTAAAAAAAAGCAATTTTGTACTTTGCAAATCAACAATGCTTTGCTATAGCCCTTGCAATTGAGTAATTGAGCACCGTGTTCCCCGGTAGCTCAGCGGTAGAGCAACCGGCTGTTAACCGGTTGGTCGCTGGTTCGAATCCGGCCCGGGGAGCCATTCTGTTTATTATTACGTATAATACATTGTTTTTATTAATGTTTTTAAAATATGAGAGATTCTAGAATATAAAGTAAGAGAAGAAATTTTTCTACTGGACACTTTGAATAAGTGTGTTTTTTTATAGGCTTTCTCCTGTAATTCTTTAAACTTTTCCGATCTGTTTGGAAAATCTCTTCAAAGTTATAAGGAATATACTCAAAATCTTATCACTAAACGAATCAATTTTAACAAGAGCAAAGCTATACTTTCAGATATTATTCCTATGCAACCTATATAAAAGATACCTGTAGTTTTAAAAACTATCAAATAATCAATCTTATCCTGATTCAAAGATCATCCTTAAAATGTAAATTGCACCGCACGACATTCTATTCTTTAAATTTCCATACCTATTAAACAAAGACCAAAACCCATCGATATTATCAAGCATTAAAATAGAACTGTAGTTAAGTGAAATTTTTATCAGCCACCAAATTCTCTCCACTATAAGCTCGCATAGAAAATAAAATGCACCTTTTTCTTATTAAAGGGAACTTACCTTTATGCAAATTTTTAAAATAGGAGCTTCACCAAAGAGTCTAAAAAGGGAGTTTTTAAAGATGTCTCTACAGCATATGATGAAAGAAAATGCCTTTTCAAAATATTCATTCCACGAGATATCCAAACGATTGCTATTTCTAGAAACAATAAGAGCCTCTCTGACTTTGGCAAGAGCGTTGTTTGGTATTTCTCTTGCTTTCATTTACATTGAGAAGAAATAGAAAAAATTAGCATAGAATTTCTTCTCAATATTTTACTCAAGCTGCCTTTTTTACTGATTTACGGCAATGAAAAGGCTTTGCACGCTTTGTTACTGCTTTTGCTTTTTTGTGTCTTTCATTGGGAGATGAAGAATTTTTACTCTGTAACTGTTTAGCTTTATTTTTATGATTTGAAAATTTCTTTTGGCGTTTAGATTTTCCAAAACGAAGTTCCTTATCGTTTTCTTTTTCCTCACCTTCTAACATAACTGGCTTTGCTGGAAATTCAGCGAACTGTTCTGGAACAGATTCACGCACTAATCGCATACGAATCAAGCGTTCTACAGCACGCAACCGCGCTCCTTCTACTCCTTCGTCAAAAAGTGTGACAGCTTCTCCCGATGCACCATTGCGCCCAGTACGACCAATGCGATGCACATAACTTTCTGCTTCATCTGGTAAATCATAATTAATAACGTGGCTTATTCCTGGTACATCAATACCGCGTGCAGCAATATCTGTTGCAACAAGAATTCGTACAGCTCTTTCACGAAAAGCTTTTAGTGCAGATTGACGAGCACTTTGTGATTTATTTCCATGAATTGTCGCAACTAAATAACCTATTTTTCCCAGACTCCGTGTGACAGCATCAGCGCCGTGTTTTGTTCGAGTAAAAACAATAACCGAAGCAAAAGCTGGATTCGTCAAAAGTTTATTTAAAACATTCTTTTTTTCACGCGTAGAAACACAGTATAACTTTTGAGTGATTTCAGCAGCAGCCGTTCCTTGAGGAGCAACTTCTATTTTTACTGGATCATTGAGCAAATTCTTTGCAAGAGCAATGATCTCTTTCGGCATTGTCGCAGAAAAAAGTGCTGTCTGATGCTCTTGATGCAAAAGCTTTGCGATATGCTGTACATCATGAATAAAGCCCATATCTAACATACGATCTGCTTCATCTAACACCAAAAAACGAGATTGAGAAAGATCAACACATTTTTCACCAACAAGGTCTCTTAAACGCCCAGGTGTTGCTATCAAAACATCCACACCTGCTGCCATGCGCTTAATTTGTTTTAAACGTGATACCCCCCCAAAAACCAGACATGTTGAAAGATGTGTTCCTTTCGAAACAGCACGAATTGTTTCATCAATCTGAACAGCAAGTTCACGCGTAGGAGCCAAAATTAAAGCGCGCGCAGTTTTAGGACAACGTTTATCTCCCAAGGACAAAATCTGACTTAAAATAGGTAAGGCAAATGCCAAAGTCTTTCCAGAACCTGTCTGAGCGATACCTAAAATATCTTTTCCTTTCAAAATCATTGGAATAGCTTGTTCTTGTATAGGTTTAGGTTCATTTATCCCAGCAATGAGTAAATTTTTAAGCAAAAAAGCAGGCAAACCTAACTTGGTGAAAATATTTTCTTGTTTGATATGCAAAATAAAATCTTTCCTTAAGCTTAAGAGCTCTAAACAAGCAATAAGCTAAAACTCTCTTCCTCAAGAACCCGCGCAAGAGAAGTCTTGATATATTGAATTCGTGAAGCAACGCTCAAATAAGCGCTTTGCGCACCCCATGGGTACCCTAAACAAAGTAAAGGCATATAAATCTTTACTTTACAAACAGGCCGCTAACCAGCCCAAATACCTTCGTTGTTATTATTGTTGGATTATGACAAAAAAGCAAGGACTTGACAAAAGTTATTTAATACGAACAAAAAACAATGTTTAAGCAATCTATTTCTTTATTACGATTTCCTTTGGTAAATATAGGTTATTAAAATCGGGATAAATTTCTAGAAAAACTGGATTTTGTACAGTCTTCTGACCACCATAGATTAAATACCACTGCGTTTTATCAAAAATTGCCAAAGTTTTATATTCAATGATGCGATCTTTCGTTTCAACCCTTGTTGGAATCAAAGCATAAAAAGTACCATGGGCAGCTTGCAAATAATCGATATTTGTTTCATCTAAATGATAAGCATCAGCAGGCAAACTTTCAAATTGAACACGCAATTGTTCAAAAAACTTATTCCGTAAATCACTCTCTGTTGTATTCAATCGACGCGCCATTTCTTGATAAAGCCGATCAGGCATATAATGAGAAAGAGATACAAAGTCCCCATTTTTTACGGCATGATTGGCATCAACAATTAATCTTGAAAGCTCAGCTTTTTGTGTTTCGGTTGGCTCAGATGCTAAACTCTGTTGACCAACACTTAAAAACAAAAACAGACTCAGTACAAAATAAAAAATAGACTTCATTTTTATGTCTCTTTTTTCAGTAAAAATTTCAATGTCTCAAATGACAAAATCAAACAATGTTTGATCATCAGTAATATCACGATAGCGCCAACCTAAATCTTGAAACTTTTCTTCTAAGAGACGAAAATTATTATATTTTTTTGTTTCAATGGCAATCAATACAGAACCAAAGCTTCTCGCCGATTTTTTAAGGTACTCAAAGCGCACAATATCATCATCCGGTGATAATGTGGCAAGAAAACTACGCAATGCACCAGGATGTTGTGGAAAACTAAAAATAAAATATTTTCTCAATCCTTGAAAACGCAGAGAACGCTCTTTAATCTCTGGCAAACGCTCAAAATCAAAATTACCTCCTGAAATAATCAGAAGGATTCTTTTGCCTTTTAACTCTTGAGAAGAAAGACTGTTAAGAGCATCAATGGATAAAGCACCCGCCGGTTCAAGAACCACCCCTTCGACATTAAGCATTTCAACCATTGTAGAACAAACACGATTTTCAGGAACTGTAATAACAGAATCAGCTGCAAATTGCTTGAGTATTGTGTAATTCAAAGCACCAATTTCAGAGACAGCAGCACCATCTACAAATGTATCAATGTTTTCAAGCTTAACTCTTTCTCCACTTTCCAAACAGGCAAGCAAACTTGCAGCTCTTTGTGGCTCAACAAAACGCAGCTGCGTTTTCCAACCATATTCATGCAAAAACTTACTCACACCACTAGCCAAACCACCACCTCCGACCGGTACAATGATGAGATCTGGCTCGCTGTCCCCATTGAGTTTTTTCCATTGCAAAACAGCCTCACAAAGAACTGTTGCCTGCCCAGTAATAATGCGAATATCGTCAAAAGGTGGTGCCATCACCCCCCCACTTTCTGTAGCAAAAGATTGTGCAGCCGCATAACATTGATCGAATGTTTCACCAACGAGACGAATATCAATAAACTCTTTGCCAAAAATACGCGTCTTCTCTATTTTTTGTTGCGGAGTCGTCACAGGCATAAAAATCACGCCTTTACGTTTAAAATAGCGGCAAACAAAAGAAACCCCTTGCGCATGATTCCCTGCTGAAGCACAAACGAATGCAGCATCTGACGATATCTTACCTAGCATTTCTGAAACAAAATTAAAAGCACCACGAATTTTATAAGACCGTACTGGCGTTAAATCTTCACGCTTTAAATAAATTTCAGCATCATATTTTTGACTAAGAAAGTCATTTCTTTGAAGTGGTGTTTCAGCAAACACATGATGCAAAGCTCTCATAGCTTTCGTTACGTCTCCAATAAAGTTACTCATAACACCAATCATTTCATGTTTCGTTCATATTATTAAGGATCCTTCTAGCGATAAAGGCAACTATTGTCAGTTAAAATCTATCCCAAACGAAAAGTTTTTCTTTTATCATTAATTCTTGATTCAATAAAAAATATAGCTTATGAGGGAGCTCTTATCGCGGACGTGATGAAAACGGTAAACATAGCAGACTTAAAATCTGCCGGTCTAAGACCTTGCGGGTTCAAGTCCCGCCGTCCGCACCATGATATTTAGATTTTCCCTTATTTTCCAATTCGTTAAAGTTATTGAGAAACAATCTTTAAAATTACTTAAAGTAGTGCTATGGTAATATGCAAAAGAAATTGTATATGGAAAAAGCGAATCATCCCTTCTCTTAAAAAAGTATTTTTGCCCTGCTTTATAATCTAAAAGAGTTTTATTCTACACAATAGAAACTCAAATAACTCTGCTTTGGCTGATCTCCATCATTCAAATAACCATTCCAAATTTTTAACGCACCCTTTGCCATAAAGAAAGTACTCACAGTACAAAAAGAATAAAGGTCCTATCTTGGATAGGACCTCTTAAGCCATTTTAGGCTCACAAACATTAAAATTTGTAAGCTATTCCAGCACGAAATTCATTCGTCTTATACTTAATTTCAATCTCGTCATTAAATTTCGCTTTACCAAAATCTGAGTAACGATATTCCGCACGCACAATGAAATTATCTGTTATTGCAAAATCAATACCACCACCGAGCGTATAACCAATCATCGTCTTTTTAACATCTGATGTCCTATTAAAAGGATCATCTCCTGTAATTGACATAGACAAGATATCTTGAAACTGCCCATAAGCAACACCACCAGCTATATAAGGCATTATACGCCCCGTAGAAAATCCAACACGCACCCGTGTGGCGCCTGTCCATTTTTGCTTCAAAGTATGATTAAAAGTTGCACTATTTTTTTCTGCTACTGTCCGATAAGCTCCACCAGCTCGGACTTTTACAACTCCTGCCTTTTTGCCACCATTGTCATTCGCTTCAGTACCGTTTTCTCCAGTACCAGATTCTTCAGTACCAGATTCTTCAGTACCCTGTTCATCATTACCAGATTCTTCAGTCTTGGTAATTGTATCTTTTTTGTCAGTCAAAATAATATCCGTATCAACTCCCCAAATAAAATTATTACCAAGATCAAAATTAAAACCAGCATAAAGACCACCTATAAATCCTGAAAGTTCAGGCAGATACTTTTTTTCAACTGGTATCCACGGCTTACTTCTAGCTTCGTTATCAGGAAAGAGAGGAATATTAACATCAGGTGTCATTGCAGAAATTTTACTTGAAAAACCACCAATCTGGGCTCCAAAATAAAAACCTGACCAAGAAAAAGGTGGGGGAACAACAACTGATGAAGCAGCATGTATCGGCTCTTCAGGAACCACCACATCCGCTGCCTGTACTATAGAAGACGAAACCAAAGAAAAAACAGATGCTGTGACAAATTTTGTATTCATAAAATTATACCCCATTGCTAAATTCAAACATAATCAAAAATCACATTAGAAGAACAAAGTGTTATAAAATCTTATGCCGCAAAATTATATGTACTCCTTTATAGTTACACTTGAGTTCATAATTACATCAAATTTTAATATTAGCAAATAAATTTTAATTACTTTTAAAATGTCAGTAAAAATCAATACTTGATATGATAAAAATTTATCTTAAATATTTTTTGTATTGTTTTTGAAAAAACAAACTATTGAATTAAAATAAAAGAACTTAAACATTCCATAACTTATCTTATTGAGAAATAATTTAAACGATAAAAAATCACTGTTACAAAAATAATTATATATTATTTACATTTTAATATTTTAGAAAAATACAACAAATTAAAAAATTATTTATAATATTAATAAAATAAATTATCCTATTGAATAATAACTACAATAAATAACTTTATAGGTCAAATATTTTAATAAATTTTATAGAAAAAAATAAGAAACAAATGCCATTCATTTACTTTTTATAGTGGATACAAAATACTCAAAATATTATAAAGAGATTTTTAAATAATCACACGAAAAACACACATTACAATTTTGCACATATTATCTTCCACCTATCTTATACTCACATCACAATTTTTCACCTACTATTCTTAATCACGCACTTATCTAACAAGTAGGAAAAGACCTATGGTGCATCCAAGCTTTACCTAATAATAAAAATCTTAAACCATTTTATTTAAAAATTGCTCTACCCTCACTGATTTCTATATTATCTTCTGCCTTTATTGCAAAACGATCTTTATTAGGAAAAGTGATAAAACATCCTTTCATACAAATTGTAACTATTTGCTGCGAATTCAGCGAGATATTTAAAGGGACACTCCCTTCAACGATGATGAGAGATTGTACTTTAAAATCAATATTTTTCACTGTTGCTGCAAAAGCCGTCATAGACAAAATATCCAACAGCGTAGCTGCTATAAAAACATGAATATATTTTAGCATTCTAAGATTCCTTCCTCAACAAAACGCCTATATAATAAAAAGCGCAGAGCATTTGTGACCTTAGAAGGTGAGGTAATGTTAGGGATATAAATTGCCAAATTAAATGAAAATTTCTTACTATCAAATGCAGTAAAACTTACCTGTGGTGCAGGATTTTTTAAAACTCCCTCCGTTGCAGAAGCAATTTCTAGCAAAATTTCCACAACACGCTCTGGAGCAATATTGGAGGCAACAGCAACAGGAATATCAATTCGCCCCATTTTACTTCGCCTCGTCCAATTGCTAACATTGTTATTGATCAGACTTGAATTAGGAATAATAATCGTCTTACGCTGCAATGTTTCAAGTTCCGTTGCACGCACACTGATACGTTTAACAATACCACCCACGGATCCAGATTCTACATAATCTCCAATCTTAAATGGTCTTCCAATTAGAATAATAAGCCCAGATACAAAATTCTGCACAATATTTTGCAATCCGAACCCTATACCAAGCGAAAGACCACCAGCAATAAGCGCAAAATTTTTGAGATCCAAACCTGCCATTGACATTCCTATCAAAGCCGATACGACAATACCTCCATAGCCTATAACCGTTTTGATAGAATTACGTACCCCAGAATCAAATTCCCCATGCTCTAAGACAGTTTCATCTAACCAACCGATCATTCGTCGGCTGAGAAATAAACCAATAGAAAAAGAAACGATTCCAGTTACAATAGAAATTAAAGAAATGAAGACATTTCCAATTTGAAAGCCTGTCATTAACTGCCACAACACTGCTTTTAAATCAGAATACGAAAACCCAAATTGTACGGCGATTGGCATTGCACAAAATACAATCACAACCAAATTGAGGAAAATACTTAAAAGCCCCCCTAATTGATTCATTGTTTTCTCGTCTAAATGCAGCCATTGCGTTAAAGCGTGACCAAGGTGTGTTTTCATAAATTGGCCTTTAGTTCCAAGCGCTTGAGCACTTTGTATTCCCAAATACATGAGAATTAAAAATACCCCACCAATCGTAATCTGCTGCATAATAAAACGTGCTAAACCAACATAACCTAAACAATCCATCACAATCAGCAATATTCCTAATACAATAAGAGGAATACGTATATAAAATGGCAAAAAGCGCGGCTCTTTCTCCTTCCCTTGAGAAATCTCACGTCTAAAACGTAAAGGTATAAACGAGATGATAAACAGCAATATAGCAAAAAGAAAAACAGCAATAAAACTTTTAGCAATCGTCAAAGAAAGCGAGGCGGAAACAATTTGATAAATACTATCAAAAACAGCATCAAATGCCAAAACGCCACCTAAAAAAGTAATCAAAATCACCAATTGATACGCTGCCGATGGTATAATATTAAGAAGAAACCCACGAGTTATATTTGATGCTAAAAAAACAACCGCTAAACGATTGATCAAAAAAACGAACACAATTTGACAGCCTACCATATCAAATACTGCTGTAAGTTTTCCTGGATCCAAATCAAAACTACGGAACAAAAATAAGATAAGATAAACGCAAACAACACATATAAGTGATGGGAGAAGAACCGAAATAAAAGCGGCCAACAAGAATTGTAAATACGATATTTCTTCATTGTTCTTCATCAAATGACAGCGTACATTTGCTAGAATTTTGCGAGAAAAATAAGAAAGTCCTAAAGCAATAAAAAGTGGAATAAAAAAGGAAAGAAACAGTTGTAATAACTTGAAATAAAATACAAAATTCCACCAAGAACTCAACAACAAAAGAAAATCAGAGGAAGCCTCTTTGGTTTTTTGGATAAGATGTTTAACCATCGATATCGAAAACTCAAGCCTATGCGTAAGTGTGCGCTTAAAAAGTTCTCGAGATTGAGAAATAGCAAGTTCGGCTATCCTATTTGCAGACAAAAAGATTGATTCAAATCGGAGGACTATACTGTTAACTTTAACTTTTTTCTCTATCAATACAGAGCGCTCATCCGCTGTTTTTTTCAAATCATCATGGAGCTCTGTTAATTGATCAAGAAGTGCATTAATATCATTAAGAGGAGTACGCAAAACAAATGCTGCTTCTAGGGCACGTTTACTGATATCTTGTGCACGTAACCGTAGTTCTACCAAAGCCCGCTCATCTTCTGATTTATTTTCAAACTCTTTTTCTAAAGTCTCTGTATTTTGTTCAAGAGTCTTGATAATCTGCTGTTGTTGTTGAATAATTTCATCAATTGAATAAGAAGGGAGCGCTTGTCCGATAATCGGATTTTGCGCCTCAAGAGGCCCCCACCCCCAACAACTGAATACAACAATAAAGCCAAAAATAAAGAAAACGATGCGTAATTTTTTTCTAAAAAATGAATACATATTTGCCTTAAATTTACAAAGAGTAAACTACCCCCTCTTAAAGGTATGGCATAAAACAAATATTTTCAACTTTTATAGAATTTATAAAATAAGCTTATAAAAGCTTTTCCTCATCCCATAATACTGATAATAAGGGAAAGGATAATATAGGCTTGTGAAACTTATAAGATAAAGAGGAGGCTCTCTAGAATGCTTTTTTTGCACCTCTATTGCAAAAAAGAAAATTTTCTCCCTTTTACGACTTGGCTTCTTCTGTCCGGCTTTGGCGTATTATTGGCGAGCAACTTAGAAAAGCTAGCTTATTTAATCAAACAACCACAAGCAAATAATATAGTGAGCACGAATACACTTGATCCACAAAATGAGTATCATCATTTGAATGTTAGCGAAAACAAAAAGTTTGTAACACTCCATACAGATTCCGTTTTGCCTATCAATATTGTTCAAAATATCCTAACATTGAATCCCTTTTTAATAACGAGCGTAATGATTTGCAGACGATTTGAGCATCTTCAAACGCAATATTTTACAAATAAGCGTGCTCCTCCTCTTACTTGAATTATAAAACGATCTTCTTATATCGTTTTTGCCTTTAATTTTAATAACTATTAGATTGCCTATTAGCGGAATATATCATGCGTACACCTGGTTGGTTGACTACTTTTTATTGTTTGATTCTTTTAAGCAGCATTTATGTTGCCTTGCCCAATTTATTTTCGCAAGAACAAGTTAAAAACGCACAATTCTTAACTGACACTCGTGTAACACTTGGTCTTGACCTTCAAGGAGGTTCTTCCCTCCTTCTCGAGGTTGACAGCAAAACGTTAAAGCGTGATCAATTGCACATAGTTTTAAGCAATGTGCGCAACACTCTGCGTGAAAAACAAATCCGTACATCAAGTATTCGTATCATTGAAGATAGTATTGTTGCCCTTCTTGCTGATCCATTACAAACTGACAAAGCACTTTCTGCTTTGCAAACATTGATCACTCCCATACACAGTAGCTTCGGTGCGACAGCCAATGACATAAGTATAAGTACGCAAAATGAAACTATCCGTATCAGATTAACTGAAGCTGGTATAAAAGATCGTATCAACAATGCGATTGAACAAAGTTTAGAAATCATCCGTCGCCGCATAGATCAAGTTGGTGTTACAGAACCCGCCATCCAAAAAGTGGGGACGGATCGTATTATGGTCCAATTACCTGGTTTACAAGACCCAAAGCAATTACGTGATCTTTTAGGCACAACTGCTAAAATGAGTTTTCATCTTGTTCCCTCTCAGGTGGATATAAATAACCCACCTCCAGGTATTTCGATCCTTCCTGGCTATAACGATGAGACACAGCGCTATGCCATTTATGATCAAATCGCCTTAGATGGAAATGTTCTTAAAGATGCCCGTGCAGGTTTCGACCCACAAATACCAGGACGTTCTATTATTTCTTTTACCATGAATTCCGCTGGAGCAAAAATATTTGCCGACATCACACGACAAAATATTAACCGTCCTTTTGCCATCGTTCTAGATAACAAAGTTTTAACCGCTCCTACAATCAATAGTGTCATTCCTAACGGACAAGGCCAAATTACAGGAAACTTTGATCCTAAAGAAGCCTCTACTCTGGCTGCTCTTCTACGCGCAGGTTCCCTACCAGCCCCACTCACCGTAATTGAAGAGAGAACGGTAGGTCCAAATCTTGGTGCTGATGCCATCCAAATGGGGCTTTACACCGGCATAATTGGCTTTATTCTTGTGACAGTTTTTATTCTTCTCCTCTATAGAGTTTGGGGGCTCATTACGAATATAGCACTCGCACTCCACACTATTCTAACCTTTGCTGCGCTAAGTCTTCTCGGTGCGACACTCACATTACCAGGTATTGCTGGTATAATTTTAGGCATCGGTATTGCCGTTGATGCTAATATCCTGATCAACGAGCGTATCCGTGAGGAAAGTCGAAAAGGTGTCAGCGCCTTTGCTGCCTTAGATCGTGGTTTCAAACACGCTTTCGCGACCATTGTTGATGCCAATGTTACAGCAATTATTGCAACTATTTTGCTGTTTTGGTTTGGCACTGGCCCCGTTCGTGGTTTTGCTGTCACAATGCTACTTGGTATCATCATCTCCATGTTCACGAATATCACCATTGTGCGCATCATGATGATTTGGGTCATTCGTAAATGGAAAATTAAGACGTTGCATCTTCGCTCTATTTTCAACATCATTCCACAAAAGACAACTTTCCGTTTCATGAAAGCACGCTTCATTGGTATTGGCGTTTCAATTATTTTATCACTTGCTTCAGTTTTTCTGTTTTTTAAGCCTGGCTTGAATTTCGGAATTGATTTCATTGGTGGTAGTCAAATAAGCATTACCACCCAAACACCAGCAAACTTAGCCACCTTGCGCTCAAAGCTTTCTACTCTTAATCTTGGTGAAATTACCTTGCAAAATATTGATAATGCGAACAGTGTGCTCATTCGCATGCAGAAACAAAGTGGTGGTGAAACACAACAAACTGCTGCCATTGATAAAGTAAAAACAGCAGTACAAACCATCTATCCAGATGCCACATTCGATCAAATAGAGGTTGTTGGTCCTAAAATTTCGGGTGAACTTGCTACAGCTGCTTTTACGGCTGTTATTCTCGCAGCAATTGCCATGACCCTCTATATATGGTTGCGCTTTGAATGGTTCTTTGCAGTTGGTGCAATTGTAACGCTCATTTTAGATACCACCAAAATGATTGGTTTTTTCGCTTTATTTCAATTTGACTTCAATTTAACAGCCATCGCTGCTCTTTTAACAATTGTTGGTTATTCCATAAATGATAAGGTTGTTGTCTATGATCGCATGCGTGAAAATATGCGCCTTTATAAAAACATGCCGTTGCGTGAACTCATTGATCTCTCAATTAACCAAGTTCTTATACGTTGCCTCTTTACCTCAGCTACTACCGTTCTCGCTATGTTGCCTATGGCGATATGGGGGGGAAGCGCTGTCCATAATTTTGCTCTTCCCATGGTTTTTGGAATTATAATTGCAACCTCATCTTCTATCTTTATTGCCGCACCTATCTTACTCCTGCTGGGAAATTGGTGGCGTGAACGGAATAATTGTACAAACACTAACCTCAAATGAAAGTACCATGCTGTTTCTTATGATATTCTCTCTTCCTCTTATAAAAAGTACTATTGTTTCAATTCATTCATTTTTTGATAAAAAGTCGTAAATAATCCATGCTCCATGATACACCATTAATTACAACGATTGTTGCAGGCTTATGTTTAGCATTTCTGCTAGGAATGATTGCTAGTCGCTTGCGTATCTCACCACTGGTAGGATACTTGTTAGCCGGCGTTATTGTAGGACCCAATACAGGCGGTTTTAGAATAGATTCCGTTATTATCAACCAACTGGCTGAAATTGGTGTCATTTTGCTCATGTTTGGTGTTGGACTTCATTTTTCATTAAAAGACCTTTTATCCGTAAGAGCTATTGCTATCCCTGCTGCTATTGCACAAATGGCATTTTCTACTCTTCTAGGATTGTGTCTTGGTCTGATCATGGGATGGGGATTGAGCAGCAGTTTAGTATTCGGTTTAGCTTTATCAATAGCAAGTACTGTTATTATGCTGCGTGCCTTGCAAGAACGCCATCTCATTGAAACAAAAAAAGGACGTATTGCTGTTGGATGGTTAATTATTGAAGATTTGGCGATGGTCCTTATACTTGTTCTCATACCATCATTAGCAAATGTTCTTAGCAATACAAAAAAGGAAGCCTTTGATCCCCTTGTTCAATGGTTAGATTTAGGTATTTGGGGAATTTTTGGTCTTACCATTCTGAAAGTTATTCTCTTTATTGCCCTAATGCTTATTATTGGGCGGCGTTTTATCCCGTGGTTACTAAAAATGAGTGCACAATCAGGATCACGTGAGTTATTTCGGCTTAGTGTCTTTGCTATTGCACTAGGAGTGGCTTTCGCAGCCGCTCATTTATTTGGTGTTTCTCTCTCTCTTGGTGCCTTTTTTGCCGGTATGGTTATGAGTGAATCAGAATTAAGCCATCGTGCAGCAGAAGAATCCTTACCATTGCGAGATGCATTTTCTGTTCTCTTTTTTGTTTCTGTAGGAATGTTATTTGACCCAGGGAAACTCTTGACTCATTTTTTCCCTCTCCTCGCAACATTATTCATTATTATAGTAGGCAAATCTGCTGTTGCCTTCTTCATTGTTAAAGCTTTTCGCTATTCTAATGCAACAGCTTTAACCATCTCTGCAAGCCTTGCCCAAATTGGAGAATTTTCTTTTATTCTTGCAGGTTTAAGTTTGAGTTTAGGACTTTTAAACAACGATGCCCACGATTTAATTCTTGGAGGAGCGATTCTTTCTATTTTGCTCAATCCTCTTGTTTTCATTGCCTGTAACAAAATAAAAAAACGGTTAGAAATTTTTTCTACCAATGTACAAGATACACAAACAATTATTGATATTGATCCGCAAGATCCAGACCAAGAATTATTACCAACAACCTTAAAAACCAACCATATCGTGATTATTGGTTATGGTCGTATTGGTCAATGCGTTGCATTATCTTTAATAGACAAAGGTGAACCTGTAGTGATAGTAGAAGAATCAAAACGCCTAGCTGATCAAGCAATTGCAGACGGCTTCGAGGTCATTTGTGGCAATATCATTCAACAAGAAATAATGAACGCAGCAAATATAAACGACGCATATAAAGTTGTTATTACAATGCGCAGTCCTATTGAAGTGGGAGAATGTATAGTGAATATACGTGATATGAAGAAGGATATTCAGATAATCACGCATGCACTCTCCGATGTAGAAACAACTTATCTCATTGATTTAGGTGCAGATATCGTAGTAACTGACGATGAGGAAATTGCCAATGGTGTGATCGAACATATAACGGGGCAGAGATCTGTCAAGAATATGCACAATCATAAATCAAATTTCATAGAAAACACAAATGGGTAAAGAAGCGTGAAAATAAAGCAATTAATATGGCCGTTTATTGGTATTTTAGCAATGTTGGTATCTATCCGCATTCTTTATATAAAGCTCTCTGCCATTTCTTTTAGTGATGTATTGGAACGCTTAAGCAATTTAGATGCACAACACTGGTTTTTAGCCTGTGCATGCTCTCTCTTAGCTTATGCAGCTCTTGCTGGATATGATCGCATTGCCTTACAGCATCTTGGCCATAAAATTTCTTGGTTTTTTATTGCTATATGTTCTTTTACTACCTATGCTCTGTCACATAATATTGGTGCTTCAGTTTTTTCTGGTGCCGTCGTGCGCTATCGCGCCTATAAAATGAAAGGATTAAACGGAACAGAAATCGCGATACTCGTAGGATTTTGCTCTTTTACCTTTGTGATAGGCACGATTTTACTTTTTGGGATTGTTTTGATTTTGCAACCCGAAATTATTACACTCATTCATGACGGGCTTCCTGAATGGCTTGGAATAACAATTGGTGCAATTCTGCTTGGTTGTATAGCGCTTTATACTTTTGGCAGTTGGCTTCAGTTCAAACCCTTACGCTTGAGCAAAAAAGTTCAACTTTCCTACCCACGATTGAAAATTGTCATTCAACAGCTTCTCATTAGTCCCATAGAGCTTTTAGGAGCAGCAGGAATTATATATGCCGTTCTCCCCTACAACCCGGATATCCATTTTATTTCTGTACTCGGCGTTTTCCTAGCATCTTTTACCATAACCCTTCTCTCCAACGCTCCAGCCGGAGGCATTGGTGTTTTGGAAGCTTTATTCATAACAGGTATGCCAAGTGTAAATCCAACCGATGTTGTTGCGGCACTTATTGTCTTTAGAATGCTTTATTTAATTATACCGCTCATCATTTCATTATTTGTTGTAGCAATTTTTGAAGCCCAGCAATACTGGAAACGTTCTCCTAAAATACCTCCTGAGTAAATAAAAAAATCAATGCTTCTCTTTTTGCCCACGGAAATAAAACTACAATATATTGATCTATAATAACAATTTATTTCTTACAACTTTAATGAGTATCTCGCATATTGTAAAATTCTCTCATTTCAAATCCTTCTAATTGAATAAATTAAAATGACGCACTTACACGTCACAAGCAAGATAAGCATGTGGAAAAAAACGAATAAAAAAATTAAAGAACTTTATTGAATGCTCTCAGCTACCAAAGACTGTAGCAACATCGGGACTGATAAACAGTATGATGGTGCCTGCTTTCTTCTCCATAAGCGTAAAGATGATAGAACACAATGGCTTTATCATTATAGCATCCATGGGGGTATAGTAAAATAAACTAGAAAACCTTGAAAGATGTCTCTTTAAAAGATAATCACAGCCAATTTATCCTCCTATGAAAACACCCCCACTATATCGCCATTTATCTTTTTCTATTAACCCCTGAGACGTCTCTCTTGCCATATTAATTTCATGATACAAAATGTATCATATTTTAATTTCTCTCATAAAAGCATTTATCAAACCATAAAATGATTTCTTTAGAGAAAAATGATCATTTCCATAAGCCTTTAGCGACTTTTAATGTCGAGTTGCCAATGCTGTTTTGTCATGTAACAGGCTCTATAACATTTTTGATGACAGAAGTTTCTATAAAGGATCATACAAAAATCCAAATAAAGATTTCACAAAATTTTCAAAAACTAAAAATGGGGAAATAACGCATATGTAATTATCACTTTTGAGATTAATCGTCATTTTCCCAACAATTCTGCATCATTTTTTAGTCTTTAGCAGATTATCACTCCCTCCCCTTTAGCAAGAAAGCTTTTTTATTCAAACAGAGAAACTCATAAAAATTTAATTTATACATATCCATGCTTTACACTCAAAGAAAACGTCTAAAGACCAATGATACTATAATTGATCCACCAATCTCCCTATGTTTTGCATTCTCTATAAATAAGGCAACTTTTTCCTATCCCTTGCCTATCAAACAAATGCTCTTTTTTGACTATGCGAGCGGAGAAATAAGGATTTTAGATACATTGCGGCGATCCATTTCGATAACTTTAAAGCGCAAACCATCAGCTTCAAAGCTTTCCCCCTCATTTGGCAAATGACCAAACTGCCAAAGCATAAACCCAGCCAGAGTCGTATAACGATCTGCCTCATCAACAAGATTACGCCCAAGATAACCACTTAAACGGCGGATATCGGCATATCCCTCAACAAGAAGGCTTCCATTTTCAAGTTTTTCTGCAATCATAGGTTCTTCATCATCATCAGGGAAATCACCCGCAATGGCTTCAAGAATATCGGTTGGTGTTGCAATCCCTTCAAAAGATCCATGCTCATCGACAATAATTGCAAGCTGAATCGAAGAATGCCGCAATTGCTCCATCAATCGTAAAACGCTCGTATTTTCATGAACAACGAGAGGTTCTCGCATGGACTTTTTCCAATCAATTTTTTTACCCTCAGCTAAATTCAACAGTAGATCTTTTGTCAAAGCAACGCCAACAAATTCATCTACTTTTTCACGAGCAAGAATTAAACGACTATGTTTAACCTGTTGTAATTCTTCACGCATTTCATTCTCATCGCCATTTAAATCCAACCACTCAATCTCATTGCGTGGTGACATAATAGAACGAACAGGACGATCGGCCAAATCAAGAACACCACGAATCATCTCTTTTTCTTCAGGTCGAAACAATTCAGAAGCTGCCGCCTGTTCAGCAATGACATCTACAGTCTCACCAAGATGACCGTCTTTGTTTCCCCCTCCTAAGAGTTTCAACACAGCATCTGCAGTTCGCCCACGTAGATCATTTGTTGTAATCATCTTTTCACGATTACGACGTCCAATTTGATTAAAAGCTTCAATAAGAACAGAAAAACCAATAGCGGCGTACAAATACCCTTTTGGAATATGAAAACCAAATCCTTCAACAATGAGAGTAAAACCAATCATCATCAAAAAGCCAAGACAAAGAATTACAATAGTGGAATGGCGATTAATAAAACGCATCAGAGCGCCAGATCCACACATCATTACTCCCATAGCAATAATAACTGCTATATACATAACAGTTGCCTGTTCTTTTGCAATCATACCTGTTGCAGTAATAATGCTATCTAAAGAAAAAACGGCATCCAGCACCACGATTTGCACAATGACCTGCCAAAAAACCGCATAAGAAACACCTGTTTTTCTTTCATGTGGTACGCCTTCTAACCTTTCATGTAATTCTAGCGTTCCCTTTGCCAGCAAAAAAGCTCCACCACTAATTAAAATAAGGCTATGCCAACTAAAGACAAAAGATGAGAGTGAAAGAATTACTGTATCAAGATTCATCACCCATCCAATAACCGTAAGAAGAAAAATCCGCATAACCAATGCTAAAGTGAGACCTATCAAGCGCGCACGATCACGCAAATGTAGGGGTAATTTTTCAGCTAAAATTGCAATAAAAACAAGATTGTCTATTCCTAAAACAATTTCGAGAAAAACCAACGTGACCAAACCAAACCAGGCATGGGGATCAGTGATCCATTCCATCATAGTTCACCCATTAAAAACATCTTTAAAAGCTTAAAAGCGCACGATTGATAAAACAAATTCATAAGCCTTCATTCGCACAATTGATCAAAAGCATTGAACACAAAAAAATCGCATTCAAAGCAAACAACGGCAAAATATTCCTTAAACATAGAGAGTTATTGATAAAGTTTATAAAACAGAACGCTGGCCTACATTGCTTACAACCACAAGAAAGCTCCTCTGAATTTTTCTCGGGCATTACGCTCGACGATCCTCCAACTACAGTCCCGTATAATAATCAGAACACTTATTCACAGAGCCCCTTATAATGGGTCTATTTTTATCTAAGATCAAGAGGTATAGTATGATATTTTAAACTGTACAACCAATTTAGCGACAAGTTTGATCACTTTCATATAAAAAACAACAAAATTATCTAGACATCCTCCCTTAAGAGCGTTATAGAACCGCACAATTCTCATCTTTTGAGAAGTTATGGGTGATTAGCTCAGTCGGTAGAGCAGCTGACTCTTAATCAGCGGGTCGTGGGTTCGATCCCCTCATCACCCACCATAGCATTTTATATCACAAATAAGTTAGTGACTTATCATATCTTTTTTTAAGGTGAGGGATGCTAAAATAAAAATGAGGGACTAGGATTTTCTAACATGCGTCTACAAAGCGCGTGCTTCGTCGGATGCTTCTAAGTGCTTTGGGGATAAGCCATCTGAAAGTCTTATAAACGCAACGACGGTTTCATGTTACAATGGAGTCAAAGGTTTGATGGTGAAATTCTTACGACAACACATATTGGCTTCTTTTTTAAAGAGAGAAGCCATAGCCTTATCTAAGCTATAAAGCTCTATGACCTTGTCTTCCATGCTAACCGATACTGATTTTCTGCTAATCTCGACAGAAGATAAAAATGTTACAGATATATCTAACTTTTTAGCCATATCTCAACACGCATTACATTTCTTCCCACGTAATGCAAAACCTACTGTCCAACTCCAGCCATAAATATTTTTTTGACTTTATGGATCTTTTTTAAGATACCGAATGCATAAATATAAAAGTTCAGGAATAAGATTTTCAAACCTTGTTCTACAAAATATGCTTTTGACAAATTATTTCTCATATTTCTTTGAGTACAGCTAAATTCCTTTGAGGTAAACTATTTAAAAATCTAACAAGTGCACCAACAGTTTCATGTTTTAATAGATCAAAAACATTGACTATAAAAACTTTTGCTACTCTAAAAAAAATTGTAGTTTGACACTAGATTTATATCAATTGATTTTTTTCAAAGGATTTGGCTTTCTCACCTATTTAAATGTCAAATATTGTTGTTTTTTGTAATTTTACACTCTGCTTTATTTTCTGCTAACAAAATACCTTTGCAAAACAATGCATTGAATGATAAAATTAAGGGGTATTACCTATTCCCATCTAATCCTGTCCTGTTTAGTACAAAAACAAGTGCTAAACTATACTTCGTAATGAAATGAAAGAAGAGAATTTTGCATGTCTCTTGACAAAGTTCTGTTAATTCGAAAAATTCTGCTAAAAAGTTTTTGAGAAAACTATCAAACACTCTAACAGATACCCCCGTAATTTTGCCTCTCAATGCTCAACAAGAACTTGTTACCAAATTATTATGATAAATAACTGTCTTTAACCTTTAAAAGAAGCTTCCTCTTTTGATCAAACCATATAAAAATGAATCTCTTATCATTTATACAAAAGAAAAAATACTACAAATACACTGTATTTCTCTAACAAGCATTTTATATCTTCAATGCGAATCCCTCATGATCTTTTATCGAAGAGTACAAATATCTGAATGGAATTCTTATTCACAATTTAAAAATAATAGGTCCTATAGATTTCTCACTTACCTAGCGCAAAAGAGAAAATTATTCTTCTATTTATGATAGCAAATAAAATGATTATAAAAAGCATTTAAAATTCTCTGCTATCAGTTTTTTAGTAAGATGATAATTATATACTCTATTTAGCTGAAAATAAAACTATTTCTCTGCTACAATATCTAAAACAACTCATTACAGCTTACAGCCCTTAATTATATAGTCAGGATTTACCATAACCCACGAACTGTTTCTTAATAATTATTTGAGACAGACAAAAAGTAGCTGCCATAATAATACCAAGCCTTTTTATCAACCATTTATCATTTATTTTAACTGCCGTCTAAAATGCTGCACTCAAATACCTGTCACGTTGTTTTTAAAATGTACATCTTTGTTATTTCTATACTTTTTTTTCTTTATCCACATCAAAGCAACAAAAAATGTTTTTCCCCTTTACTCCTCATTTATATCATGCTTCGATAAGTAAGATTACTTTTCCAATGTAATTTTGAATCTTAAAAAATTAAAGGGAACCTTCAAAAAATGAATAATACACAAAATTTAGAAGCTGATCCGCATAAAAGACTGCAACGTGGACTAGATAACCGTCACGTACAACTTATAGCCCTCGGTGGTGCTATTGGAACAGGTCTCTTCATGGGATCAGGAAAAACAATCAGTGTAGCAGGCCCTTCCATTATACTCGTTTACGCCATTATTGGTTGTGCACTATACTTTGTCATGCGCGCTATGGGAGAATTGCTGCTTTCTAATCCACAATATCGGTCTCTGGTTGATTTTTCAACCGATATGCTAGGACCAGGAGTTGCTTTTTTTGTTGGCTGGAACTATTGGTTAAGCTGGGTTGTGACTGGAGCTGCAGATATTATTGCTATCATTAACTATATGCATTTCTGGTGGCCAACACTCAATCCATGGATTGTTGTTTTTTCTTGCATTGGCTTCTTTTTAATCCTCAATCTCCTTGCCGTAAAATTTTTCGGTGAACTTGAATTCTGGTTTGGTCTTATCAAAGTCGTAGCAATTTTAGCATTAGTTATTGTTGGATTTTATATGATTGCTACAGGCTTTACGACTCCAAATGGTACTGTTGCTTCTCTTAGTCACGTGTGGAATGGTGGAGATATATTCCCTCGAGGGATTACAGGTTTTTTTGCCGGATTTCAAATTGCCATTTTTTCTTTTGTTGGTATAGAAATTGCCGGCACAACTGCAGCTGAAGTGAAAGAACCTAAAAAAGTTCTCCCTAAAGCAATTAATGCAATACCGGTTCGTATTGTACTCTTTTATATCTTTTCTCTAACTGTGATTATGTCAGTTACACCTTGGGATCAAATTGTTCCAGAAAACAGCCCCTTTGTCTCGATGTTTTGGCTTGCTGGCATTCCAATAGCTGCTGGTTTGGTAAACTTTGTCGTTCTGACTTCGGCTGCCTCTTCAGCAAATAGTGGTATTTTTTCCACCAGTCGCATGATATATGGGCTAGCAACACAAAAAGGTGCACCTCCGATTTTGGGTAAGCTTTCCAGATACCATGTTCCAGCCAATGCCCTCTTCTTTTCTTGCTTATGTATTTTATTAGGATATACAGTTGCATCTTCATCTCCAAGCATCATAAGCGCTTTTACAATTGTGACCTGCATTTCAGCGATTGCATTTCTATTCGTATGGTCTGTCATTTTGATTAGCTATATTGTCTATCGTCGCAATCACCCTCATTTACATACTGAATCCGTCTATAAAATGCCGGGAGGTATTATCGTGTGCTGGATTGTTTTAGTATTTTTTGCTTTCATGCTCTATTTGTTGACATTAGAACCTGATACCCTAACAGCTTTAAAATACAGTACATTCTGGTTTATTTTCCTAGGCATAATGTATTTTTTATTTATAAGAAAAAAAACAGCTCCAAAGAACAAATAAAATTTATACATAAAAAAACATATTAAAAAAGGGTAACTTCGGTTACCCTTTTTGTATATAAAGCATAAAAGCTGTTTACATAATATTCTTATTAAAAACTTCAATTACGCTCTTTATCAACCAAGGCATTAGATTTTATCCAAGGCATCATAGAGCGGAGTTTCTTACCCACTTCTTCAAGTGGGTGGCTATCATTTAAACGCCGCATAGTTTTAAAGTGAGCAGCACCAGCTTTATATTCTTGAATCCAATTTGATGTAAATTTGCCCGTCTGAATATCTTTCAAAATACGCTTCATTTCTACTCTTGTTTCATCGGTTATCACGCGTGGGCCAGACATATATTCTCCCCACTCCGCTGTATTGGAAATTGAATAATTCATATTTGCAATGCCACCTTCATACATAAGATCAACAATCAATTTAACCTCATGTAAACACTCAAAATAAGCCATTTCTGGCGCATAACCTGCTTCTGTTAGTGTTTCATAACCTGCTCGAATAAGCTCAACAAGACCACCACAGAGAACCGCTTGTTCACCAAAAAGGTCCGTTTCGCATTCTTCTTTAAATGTTGTTTCAATCACCCCTGCACGTCCACCACCAAGACCACATGCATAAGACAATGCCACATCATGGGCTTGTCCTGATGCATCCTGTGCAACTGCAATTAAGCAAGGAACACCGCAACCCCGTTGATATTCATTGCGGACAGTATGGCCTGGACCTTTAGGAGCAATCATTACAACATCAACTGTTTTTTTAGGTTCAATGAGGCCAAAATGAATACTCAAGCCATGTGCAAAAGCAATGACCGCACCATCACGTAAATGATCATGAATATGTTCTTTATAAATATCCGCTTGCAATTCATCTGGTGTTGCCATCATAATAAGATCTGCCCATTTTGCAGCCTCAGCAACACTCACAACTTCAAAGCCATCTACGGTAGCCTTTTTAGCTGTCGCCGACCCTGCACGCAAAGCAATTTGCACATTCTGAACACCGGAATCTTTTAAGTTTAAAGCATGTGCACGCCCTTGTGAACCATAACCAACAATGGCTACTTTTTTTCCTTTTATCAAATCAACATTTGCATCACGATCATAATAAACACGCATAAAAATACTTCCTTCTCTCTAACATTTAAACTAAATTTCAGATTATTTTTATTCAATAAAAAGTAAAAAACGACCTTCAGTGCTTCACACACAATAAATAACAGAAACACTGCTTATAATAACAAAGCAATTGGGCAGTCTTTTAAAATTTATACACTGCATAAAAAACTATGGCCCCCAACCTTCCAAGAACCTATCTGGATCCCCAAATAGGCTTCAAATGCTGCTCTACAAAAACGATATATTGTACAAAAAACGCTTCTGAAAAGAAATACATGTAATAAAGTTCTCTTCTTCTGCATCATGAGGCATGTATCCTTAAAACTAAAGATACACCATACGATTTTAACATGAACCAAATCAAAATGGATAGCAAGAAAAATTATAAATAAAGGACACCGTTTTTATATTTTATCCTGAGCACACTATTTTAATTTTTCCTTTCCCATAATCAATAACATTCTTTGTACAGCCGTTAATTTTGGCAGCCCTATTACAGGTAATATCGTGTATTTTTGCTGAATACCTTTTCAATAGAGCAATTACAGCAAAGTATTTATACGATCAATATCTGTACAATTTTATCAAACATTGCTCTTTTTAAAAGGCTCCGAAGCAACCTCTGCTTGATAAGCATGTATGATGATACTCCTCACTGCATAGCGACCATAAATTAAAAAGTTTTTTCTTCTCCAAAAACATTCTCAAAAACGAATAGAAATCTTATGTTTCTCATAAAATCTACTGTTGAGTTCCTGCTCTTTTAAAAGAGGGCGCCAAAGCTACAAAGCTTTGTGGTATTCCGTTCCGAACGAATATAATGAAAATCATTGCCGATTATGTGTAATGAAGCATGGTATTGCTGTTGCTATCATTATACATGCAACAATGTTATTTCACAAAACCTATGCAAAATCATTTTTTTTACAAAAAAACAGAACTGTATAAAAACGCACTATGTCTTATTGTATAGAGAAAAATCACCCCAATAGCCGAATGAAACGTTGAACAGTGTTATGCATTCCATACTCTAACGCATCAGCAATAAGCCCATGCCCAATAGAAACTTCATCAAGCCAAGGAATATGATGAACAAGAGCAGGGAGATTTGTCATTGTCAGATCATGCCCTGCATTAACACCAAGCTTCAGCTCTTGAGCTTTTCTTGCTGCTAAAACAAGCTTATTAAGTTCTTGTTCCTGTTTTGTCTTATCGTTAAATGCTCCCCCATAAGGTCCAGTATAAAATTCCACGCGATCAGCACCAATCTCTTTAGCAATATCAAGACCATCAACAATAGGATCAGCAAACAGTGATACCCGAATTTTTCTTGCTTTCAAGCGTTGAATAATAGGTGCTAAAAATTCTGCATGACGCGCAAAATCCCAACCATGATCAGAAGTTGATTGTGCTGGATCATCAGGTACAAGAGTAATCTGATCAGCATAATTTTCTGCTCTATCCAAAAACGTCTCGCTTGGATAACCTTCAATATTAAATTCAGCACGAGGAAACATGCTGTGAATTAAACCATGTATATCTGGTAGATCAGCAAAACGAATATGTCTTTCATCAGGACGTGGATGAACTGTCAAACCCGCAGCACCAGCTGTAAGTGCTATATGCCCAATATTGTTGACATTTGGCCAAGGAAGATTACGCCGATTGCGCAAAACAGCAATAGCATTAAGATTAACAGAAAGTTTGATTGCCATACACACTCCTCTATTTCTATACTTAAAGACAGAAAAAAGACCCTCAGCCCTATAATTCCAGAAAATAAAATCTTTATCTAGCGAACAATTGTTAAACGCTCTGCCGCACGCGTAATTCCTGTATAGAGCCACCGCGCATACATATCGCGAAATGCAAAACTCTCATCAAACAAAACAACATTATCCCATTGAGATCCTTGTGCTTTATGAACAGTTAATGCATATCCATAATCAAAATCATCATATCTCTTTTTTAACGCCCACGAAATCTCATGATCAGGATTTTCAAACACTGCTTTTAAAAGCTTAATTTTCGCTACCCCACGCTCGCTTTCTTCTGGTTTAATAAGAAGGCTTATACTTGGCTTAACAGTTTCCTTCTGCGAAGTCATCACTTTCCATAAAGAACCATTCAACAAGCCTTTAGGAGGATCATTGCGCAAACAAACAAGCTTATCTCCTGCTTGAGGATAATCTGATGTAAATCCCTTCAGCGCACGCAAACGCTTATTATAAAGATGGCGTGTTCGGTTAATTCCTACCAACACCTGATCAGCTTCCAACACCAATTGTTGATTCACTTCTTTGCGTGTAATAACGCGCGCTGCTCCATAATCACCATAAGTAATATCACGTCCTTCACGCACATCCATAGCCAAACGGACAATCGGATTATCACGTGCTTGCCGATGAATTTCTGAAAGAAGAAAATCCGGCTCACCATTAGAAAAAAAGCCCCCTCCTGAGATAGGAGGCAATTGGCCTGGATCACCCAGAACAAGAATAGGTGTTCGAAAGCTCATTAAATCACGTGCCAATTGTTCGTCCACCATCGAACACTCATCAACAATGATAAGCGCAGCTTGCGCAGCAGCACTTTTCCGATTGAGTGCAAATGTCGGTGCAATAGACTTTTTCCCTGTTACTTCGTCAGAAACTTCTTCTTCTCCACGCGGACAATAGATCAACGAATGAATAGTACAAGCATTGCTTGCACCTTTAGAACGCAAAACCTGTGCCGCTTTTCCTGTAAAAGCAGCAAATTGGACAGAACCATCAACTGTTTCAGCAAAATAGCGCGCAAGTGTCGTCTTGCCTGTCCCCGCATAGCCAAAGAGGCGAAAAAGTGGAGAACGCCCTTCCTTCAACCACGCACCAACAGCCTTCAATGCATTATCCTGTTCCCGTGAAAACTGCATAGCTTACCAACATAAGATTTGCATAAAAAGAGCAGTATTTTGAAAAAAAACGACTATCAAGAAAAACTTTTTTATTAAGAATTGCTGACACACGCCCATCTAACAACTTTCGTAGCACAATTATCAATTATTTACCCATTGCTTTTTCAAGATATTGTAGCAATCTAAATTTTATCTATACATCGATCTTCTTTGTAACACCTTATACTTATCAAATAAAATATCATTTTTTACAACAGTAACACCAACAATGGAATATGCATATCTTAAATTTAAAATAACACCTCTATACACTTTTTCTAACCAAAATTTAGAATGAGAAAAAGAGCATTGCAATTGCAAAACCCTTGCTAGAAAAAATATCCTTAACAAGATAAAAATAATGTAATTTTATGAATACTATTTTACACAATCAATCGGCTTTCTTGCACATAAAAATAAAGTACATCCACTCTTACGAAATAATAATGAAATATATCAAGAACCTTTTGGCAGAAAGAGAAATAGCTCTCAACAAGCCTAATTAATCCTATGATGATACAGCTATAAAGTTCCTATCTCCCTCTTATCATGATTTTAATAAATTGACTCTTCATGCTACAAATAAGTTATATCTCAACGACAAAGAGAGACATCACGCTTATATGAAGCACGCTTTATCTCGCACAAATATGGAGCTTTTTCTGTTTCGACAATAAAATCTGGTTCGTAAGTATGACCTTCTTGCTAGTCTATTATAAGGAAACTGGGACATGGTTTCATGTCCAGCGTAGCACTTCAGGTTTGTCCCCGAGAATATGAGAAAAGCGCAATTCTCCATTTACTCAATCAAACTTTTTCTTTTTGTCGCAATGTGTTAAAGTTTATAAAGACTAACTGATTAATACTATTCTTATTGCTAGAAATACAATGAAATCAAGGTGTATAATTTGTTAATAGGCTTGGCGTTATGTCAAAAAATCAGCGGTGAGATTGCTTTTTGGTTGTTTTAGAAATGAAATAATGGCTCAAATATTGATGAATAAAACGGGGGATTTAAATTGAAAATATTAATTCCAGATGACTATCAAAAAGCCACCCTAACATTACAGTCTATTAAAAAATTAATGAAATCGCATGAAGTGCTGGTTATAAATAATTTAGCTCAAGAATGTGATTTAGAAGATAAGCTCAAAGAGATAGATATTCTTATCTTAATCAGAGAGCGGACTATAGTTGATAGAAATCTTCTCCTGAAACTGCCAAATTTAAAATTAATCTGCCAAACAGGCCCTATAGGTTCACATATTGACATAGAAGCTTGTAGAGACTTAGGAATTGAAATATTAGATGGTGGTGGAGATCCAACTTCTGCTGCTGAATTTGCCTGGCTCTTAATGATGTCTGCGCGGAGAAAATTCTGTAAATCTGTGTCTGATATGAAAAAAGGACGATGGCAAACAACATTTGGCAACCAAATGAAAGGGGCTACTCTTGGAATATTCGGGTTTGGGCGTATTGGGAAAAAGGTTGCTCAATATGCTCAAGCTTTTGGCATGTCCATTTTGGTTTATGGGAGCGAGCGTTCAACACAAGAAGCAAAAAATTTAGGTTATTATTTTACGCATTCAAAAAATGATTTTTTTACACGTCCTGACATTATATCTGTACATTTACGTTTAAGCGATAAAACCAGAGAAATCATTCAACTAGATGATCTGTTGAGTATGAAACCCCATGCTCTTTTTGTCAACACGGCGCGTTCAGCTTTGGTTGAAAAAGGGGCAATAGAAAAAATACTAAGTTTGGAAAATTCAACTTACTTTGCACTGGATGTTTATGACAGCGAGCCAGTATATGAGAGCAAATTATTGCAATCAGAGAGAGTTCTTTGCACACCACATCTGGGCTATGTGACTGAAGAAAGCTTTGAGAATTATATGGAAAAAGCTTTCCAAAATATAGCGTCTTTTATGAAGACGCTTAATGCCGGCTGAGCTAATGTTTGTAAAATTTATCTTATATCGCTAGCGTATCAAATTTGCACGACACATAATAGCTTATTTCCTTAAATGAAGCATATTCCTTAGCTTGTATATTAATACCAATCATATTAACAAATTTTTATGTCATCCGCATAAAATACCTCATTTATTGTTGCAATCATTATTAAAAAGACTACCAATATCCTCTCATTGTAGGGGGCTGAGTGAGCAATCATCAATTTATAGAAAAAATTATTATCGATGGATTGTATTGCTTGTTGCCACTATCTCTCAAGCATCAGCCTGCTTCTTTGTTCAAGGGATTGGTCCTTTAGCTGAATTTTTTAAGAAGGATTTCTCGCTGAGTGACTCTCAAATAGGTTTGCTGTCTTCAGCAGCGCAATTCCTACCTATTATTGGCTTACTTATAGCTGGCGAATTACTAGACAAGTTTAACGAGCGCTATATTGTTGGCGTTGGCGCACTCGGCGTTTCTGTCGCTCTTTTGTTGGGAGCAATCGCAGATAACTATATTTTCCTTTTGGTTTGTTTGCTCATTGTAGGGGGATTTTATAGTTCTGCTCAACCTAGTGGCGCTAAATCTGTTTCTGCATGGTTTCCACAATCGCAACGCGGATTTGCAATGGGAATAAGGCAGGCGGGACTACCATTAGGTGGGGCATTAGCTGGGATGGTTCTTCCTGCGAGTGCGCTTGTCTATGGCATACAAGGTGCGTTTTTGGTCGGTGCCATCGTTTCTTTTTTAGGGGGATGTATCTTTATTATCTTTTATCACGCACCCGCAAAAGTTGTCGCTATCGTTCCAAAAAGCAAGGCAAAAGTTTCGTTCTATGCAAATGTAAGGTCTCGTCTTGCGATGTTGGCTGCGCCGCATATGAAGAATATTATTTTTTCAGGCGTTTCACTTGTGATCGTCCAATATGTTTTAACCATTTTTATAACTGTTTATTTTTATAGAATCTATCACCTGCCTCTAGATAAAAGTACTTATTTGTTTTTTGTTTCACAGGCTTCTGGTGCCTTAGGAAGAATTATTTTAGCAGCGTGGAGTGATCATTGTAAAAAAGGACGATTTTTTCCTGTCTTGTTTTGCATGATTGCAGTCGTTTTTGGATTTTTAATATTAATTTTGGGCATGAATGGATCCATAATTTATTTAACTCTTTTATCTGCCTGGTTAGATTTTTTGGGGATTAGGATGGTATGGCCCTTGGGTTGCTTATATTGTAGACTCCTCGCCGAAAGAAAGCGTTGGCTTTTCTCTGGGATTAGCAATGTCTGTCAATCAAATCGCAATTATTGCTGCTCCACCATTATTTGGATTAATCCAAGATTTTACAGACACTTATTTACTAACATGGTTGATTTTAATTTTAATGATTGTTTTTTCACTTTTCTTAGTAAATAAAGTAGGGGAATACAATTGGGGAGGAAATTGCAATGATAAATGAAAATACTTTTGAGTTGAGCAATGTCGAAAGAGACAATCTTTGGGAGGCTTTAGACCATATTATTTATGATCCATACGGTGGTATTGAATATTCGGTTAAGCTAAAAAAATAGCATTTTCGCTGCTACCCCATAGAATCTTGGCAATTCTTATGAATCAAAAGATGTCTATTACCCCTAGACCATATTTAGTCTTTGAAAACCTTCCTATTGATAGAAAAATTAATACGTCACCTAATCCTTATAATTTAGATGCGTCTTGTAAAAGTAGCTATATGAGCGAAAATTTAATTATGATGTTTTCTTTATTGATCGGAGAGCCTTATTCAATTAAGTTTGAAGGCAAACATATAGTAAATAACCTGGTTCCTTTAGAGGATAATAAAAAAGATTATACAGGATTAGGATCTGAAGTTGAGTGAGATTTTCATAGAGAAAATGCTGCACTAAAATTTATAAAAGGTTTAAATTTATCTCCTAAAGGGATACTTTTAACTGGTGTTCGCAATGATGTTGATGGCCCGTTAACGAGAATATCTGATGCACGTCTAGCTTTAAAACTTTTAAGTGAAGAGGATTTGAGGAGTTTAAGGGATAATTTATATATAATTAATGTTCCCTATGAGATGGAGAAAAAATGGGGTAACCTCTACAAGTAAAGTGCCCCTCGTTCAAGGGGACGGTGAATTCCCAGATATCAGCGCTGTTTTTTATCCGGGCATGTTAGAACCACAGTCCAAAAAAAGCCAAGGACGCTTTAGATCATTTTTATGAAGCTATTAAGGCTGTATCTTTTGGAATTGATGTACAACCAGGAAGATTATTATACATTGATAACAGAATGGCTCTACACTCTAGAGATAAATTTTCTGGATCATTTGATCGTTATAAAAATCCAATGCGGTGGATTCAAAGAGTATTTGTGTCTGCAGACTTATGGAATCATCGATATGTAGAACAAATAAAAGAAAGAGTCTTTGATTTTCAATGCTAATGTCCTGATAATGATATGATGTTGAGTATTATTCTGGTTTATATAGATTGACTACACATCTCATATGTATAGGTTTCTCACGCATAATCAGGTGAGGTTACTACCTGATTATAAGCTATAGTGGTCAATTAATTTTCTATGACTGCATTTGATCTTTGTTATTTTTGCCTTTCCTTCCAAGCCGCTAGGGTGATTATCCTATCAAGCCCTTAAAAGAGTGATTTGGAGTAATTTCATAATGCAAAACCAAAACATAGTGACAAACTTTTCTATTGTTTTCACAAGTATGACGGTTTGCATAGTTGCACCTTTCAAGCACGGCAGCTTTTTTTCTTGCACGATGGAATCTTTCATATATTGAGATAACATAATTAATTTATAACAGATAATGCAATGTATTATCTAAAAAATGCAACGAAATAGCTATTAATGTGAACATATGAATTTAAAAAATAAACATCGCGTACAAATAAATTCAAACATAGTTGGGCACACGACTTATAATATTTTTTAGATGAGCAAATAATAATACACCCCATGTCTTTAAACAAAAAATGAAAATCATAAAATAAGCTCTAAGGATAATAGGAACTCTCCATAAAGAAGAGACAGAGATGAAGACTCCAAAGTCTTCATCATCACCATCCTTCACTATTTTGTTAACATATTCATTTTATACAAGAATCTTTCCCTCGGAAGAAACAGCATTTGCAACAGCTTCCTCGCTTGCCTCATCGGGTAATAACATCTCATTATGGGCACATCCCGATGGGATCATAGGAAAACAGTTTTCTAAATTATCAACAAGACAATCAAAGAGAACAGGCTTATCACAATCAATCATTTGCTGAATTTTATCATCAAGTTCATCGGGTTTTGAACAATGAATTCCCATGGCTCCGTAAGCTTGTGCCAATTTTACAAAATCAGGCATCGATTCCGTATAAGAATGAGAGAGACGATTACCATGCAACAATTGCTGCCACTGACGAACCATCCCCATATATTGATTATTTAAAATAAAAATTTTCACTGGCGTATTATGCTGAATTGCTGTTGCAAGCTCTTGAATATTCATCTGAATAGAGGCATCACCAGAAATACATACAACAAGTGCATCAGGATGCGCTATTTGAACACCGATAGCCGCAGGAAGACCATAACCCATAGTTCCAAGACCACCAGAAGTCATCCAACGTTTTGGCTTATCAAAACGATAATATTGTGCGGCCCACATCTGATGCTGTCCAACATCTGTTGTCACATAAGCATTCGCATCTTTGGTCAATGCATAAAGCCGCTCAAGAGCATATTGTGGCATAATGACATCTTTTGTTTCCATATATGCCAATGAATTACGCGCTTTCCAGCGCTTAATTTGCCTCCACCACGCATCACGACTCTCATGATGAAATATCGGTTTGTACATATGCAAACGTTGATTAATATCTCTCAAAACATCAGCCACATCGCCAATCAATGGAACTTCCACTTTTACAGTTTTATTGATGGAAGAAGGATCAATATCAATATGGATAATACGCGCATGAGGTGCAAAAGCATCAAGACGTCCAGTAATACGATCATCAAACCGTGCCCCAACAGCTAACATGACATCACAATCATGCATGGCCATATTCGCCTCATAGGTTCCATGCATTCCAAGCATTCCCAGCCAATTTTTGCTAGAAGCCGGATAAGCACCAAGTCCCATGAGTGTTGATGTAATCGGAAAGTCTCCCAACTCAACCAAATCACGCAAAAGCTGTACAGCTTGTGGGCCAGATGAAATCACACCACCACCAGAATAAATAACAGGACGTTTTGCTTCTGCTAAAAGAGCAACAGCACATTCAAGTGCCTCACTCTTCCCTTTTAACTGTGGAGAAGAATGCTGAGATGCCATAACTTGAGGCATTCTATAAATACCCAAAGCAAATTGAACATCCTTAGGAATATCAATCAAAACCGGTCCTGGACGCCCTGATTGAGCAACGGCAAAAGCTTCATGAATAATGGCGGCAAGATCATTGACATCTTCAACCAACCAATTCCGTTTCGTACAGGGTTTTGTAATACCAACCGTATCAGCCTCTTGAAAAGCATTTGTTCCAATCACAGTTGTCGATACCTGACCAGAAAAACAAACAAGCGGGATCGAATCCATAAGTGCATCTTGCAAAGGTGTCACAGCATTTGTTGCCCCTGGACCAGAAGTCACCAGCATAACCCCTACCTTCCCTGTACTGCGTGCATAACCTTCAGCAGCATGCCCCGCCGCCTGTTCATGACGCACCAAAATATGCCGCAGTGAATCCTGTTGATAAAGGACATCAAAAATAGGAAGCACAGCTCCACCAGGATAACCAAAGAGATGCTGAACTCCTTGATCAATAAGAGCTTGAACCACCATTTCAGCACCAGACATTCTTTTACCGTCCGCACTCTGTTGCATTTTTGGATGATTTGTCATTTTTCCCACTCGCTTACTTGATAGCACAATAAAAAAGCTCCCGAAGGAGCCTATCAAAAAAGGCTCTGAGAGAGCCTACTACACACAAAAAACATATATTGTATGACTACCCCCCTTATTCCGATACACAAAACCTATAAGGAAAATACTTCCTGTGAAACACATTTCTAATTACATTGATAGCGTCCGTCAATAAAAAATTATATTTCTTAAAAAAATCCATTTACAATGAACTTTTTTCAAATGCTTTTTAAGTTTTTCAGCTTATCTATCAAGAAAGAATCATCCATTCTTCATTAAATTGATTACGAAACCATGTCATCTGCCTTTTGGCATATCTCCTTGTTTGTGTTTTCACCATTTCAAGAGCATTTTCAAAACTTCTGTGTCCATCCAAATGCGCTATAAATTCAGCGATACCAATAGCCTTCATCGCTGGTAACAAAGGGGAAAGTGCAAGCTTTTTTATAGCAATCACCTCTTCTAAAGCACCTCTCTCAACCATAGAGTCTAACCGCTGATGAATACGTTCATAAAGCTGTTGACGAGGTGGAATAAGAAGAAATTTTTCTGCAATATGCGCTCTAATGAGAGGTGCTGTTTTTTGTTTCTGCCACCAACTTAATTTCTTACCTGTTGCATCATAAACTTCTAAAGCACGAACAATACGCTGCCCATCCTGCGAAGAAATTTTCTCAGCAAGAGTAGTATCAATCAATAACAACTGGCGATAAAGACTCTCCACCCCCTCTTTATCAAGCCGAAGTCGCCACTTTTGTCGCACAACATCTGAAACATGAGGAATTTTTGACATCCCTTCTAAAAGAGCACGGAAATAAAGCCCTGTTCCACCAACAAAAATAAGCGATTTGGATGTAAACGTCGTCAATAACGTTTCAACATCACACAACCATTTTCCTACCGAATAATTCACCACAGGACTCACATGACCATACAGATAGTGTGGAACAACCGCAGTATCAGCCCTCGTTGGTCGAGCTGTTAAAATATTCAAAACATCATAAACCTGCATGGAATCTGTGTTAATAATGAGAGCATCTTTTTCTTGAGCCATTTGTAGGGCAAACGCTGATTTTCCACTTGCCGTTGGCCCCGCTATCAATGTAATTGTTCTCTGCGTCATGAATGGAAATTCCTCTATCCATCAATCAAAACTCTTTTCAACATACGTCCCCCAAAGGCATAGCATTTCATCTAGACTATTATAAAATGAACTCCTTAAACGAAATATATAAAAATCTCTATAGGAAGTGCAAAGACGCGCCTCTAATAATTCTACTTTCTTTGCAAAACTAAAAAAATAAAACAATAACAATAAAAAAACTTAAACTTTTTTTCTTCTTATTATCATTCAATAACAAAATACAGCATAGGAGCTCTTTCACACTGTTCGCCATAAAAACACGCTCCTTACAAAGAGTAAGAAAAAACAATATTGAACTTAACCTATACAATCAAAAAGTTTTATTTTTTATACAAAAGAGATAATATTCTGATCGTAATAAACACCCAGCAGATTATATGCTTTTACACTTTCATTTTTCCCGCAACTGTTTTTTCCATTAACCTCAAAACCAAGATAGGCAACATCCACAACTGAAGAGTTCTGATATGAATCCTTCTACATCAGGAATATTTAAAAACTGAAGGGAAAAATACCAACTCCCGCATACTGTGAGAGCGATAAAAAACACGAGTGCTTAAACAAACATCTCAAAAATGAATTTCTAAAATATCAATCCCCTCAACATCAATCCATTGGAACCGTTACGAACCGTAATTCTCCATCAGGACGAGCAACAATGAGGAGAGCATTTTTGCGTCCAGCTTCACGTAATTTATGAATACGTTTTTTAGCCTCATCAATCGTTGTGACAGAACTTTGATTAATATCAACAATCACTTCCCCTATACGAATACGCTTTTTATCCGCCGCACTATTTTTTACAACAGATGTCACCACCAATCCCCGCAGTTTATCCGTAATGGAATAATATTGACGCAAATCCGCTGTAAGCTCAGATAATGTCATTCCCATAAATTGCATTGTCACGTTTTCTGATACAGTATCACCTTTTTCATTATCGGATTCTTCTTGTGAACCCTCATTTGCATCTGTCTCAATCAAACGTCCAAGCTTAACTTTTACTGTTTTTTTCTGCCCATTTCGCAAAACAGTAACATCCACCACTTTTCCCTCTGAACTTTCCGCTACTAAACGGGGTAAATCACGCGCATGCTTAATTTGCGTATCTCCAAAAGAAAGAATAACATCTCCAGTCTGTAATTGACTATTATCCACATCCGCCTGTTCTATCTTACCAGCAACCAATGCTCCCACAGCATTGTCTAGCTTCAGATTTTTGGCAATATCTTCTGTCACCGGTTGAATACGTATAGCTAACCAACCACGTCTTATTTCTCCCAAATCACGCAACTGATTAATAACAGAAAGAGCCATATCCGATGGTATAGCAAAACCGATACCTATAGATCCTCCAGAAGGTGAAACAATTGCTGTATTAATGCCAATGACCTTACCGCTTCTATCAAATAAAGGACCGCCAGAATTACCTCGATTAATCGCTGCATCAGTCTGAATAAAATTATCATAAGGTCCAGCATTAAGATCACGATTACGTGCAGAAATAATGCCAACCGTCACACTTCCACCAAAACCATAAGGGTTACCAATAGCCATAACCCAATCACCAATACGCGCCTTTTCTGAGTCACCAAAACGGACAGCTTTTAACTTTCTACTTTTTGCATCCACTTGCAGCAACGCTAAATCAGTCTTGCTATCCTTTCCAAGCAATTTTGCTTTTAGTTTTGCACCATCCGTAAAATTCACTTCAATATCATCAGCATCAACAATAACGTGATAATTTGTAACAATAAGCCCTCTTTGCGCATCAATTACAAAACCAGAACCCAAAGAGCGTACCTTTTGAAACTGACTATCTTTTTGATCATCTTTAGGTGCAAAAAAATCATCAAAATATTCTTGTAATAATGAATCTTTTGGGATAACAGGCACCGGACTATTCTCGTCTTGTTCAGTACCCTCAACGGTCTGTGCTGTGGAAATATTAACAACGGTCTCCAAAAGCTCTGCAGCCAAATCAGGAACGGAAAGCAGTGTCTCTTTTGTTTGCGTTCCCCAACATAAACTGATTGATCCTGATAAAAACAAAACCACACAGATAACAACTCTTGTGACAAAAAACTTCAAAGACGTATTTTTATCTACGACACTTCTACCCATAACATGCCTTTAACAAAATGCTACAAGAGCCTCACTCAATTTATCTATGCAAAACCATTATGGCTCAATACTTTACCACTTGCATCAGAAAAGAAAACAACAACAGATCACATTTCCTATGCAAAAGCACAAGTTTACAATCCCTCGTTGCTTCTACTCTCCTCCGATTTTTGGATCAGTTTTATTCAAGCCAGTATTCATGTTTGATGAAAATTTTCTCTTTTCCTGCAACGGATTGTGGAAATACAAAAAGAAACTCTCATTTGGTGAAACCACCATCGGTATACGCTCTAAGTTTTTATACTGTTCCATCGCCAACCAAAAATCGTAAAAGGATGGATTGACTTCCCTAGCAGTCAATAAAAGGCGAATACTCTCAGCTTGCCCTTCACCGCGAGTAATTTCAGCATCACGTTTAGCAGCTGCAACGATCTCTTCATATTCACGATTAGCCTCGGCCACAATACGGTCTCTCTCCTGCTGCCCCCGAGCACGAATATTTTCTGCTGCCGCCTCACGTTCAGCCGCCATTTGCCGATAGACATCTTCTGAAACAGCATCCGTTAAATCAGTTTTGCGAATACGCACATCGAGAATAGTAATGCCCAATGAGCCTGCATCTACAGAAAACTGCCGTTGCACTTCGGCCATCATTGCTCCTCGTTCATCGGATAAAGCTGCCTTAAACTCTCGTTTACCATAAACAGCACGCAAAGCGTCAATAAAACGCGGTGCAAGATTTTCACGCGCAGCAATCTGCGGACGTCCTGACGCAATACGCTGTAAAAACAACTTAGGATCTGTAATACGATAAATAAAGAACGCATCCACTTCATAATAAGCACCACCTCGGACCTGCACAGATTGTGTAGGAACATCGTAACGCAATAATCGATTATCAACAACGATCATCTTATCCACAAAGGGCGCCTTAAAATAAATTCCAGGATTAGATTCTACCTTAACAATTTGCCCAAAACGTTTAATTGCCACTTGTTGACGAGGATAAACAATAAAAACAGACATCCACAAAATCATCAAAAGAAGCACGATGGGACCAAATATAAAGAAAAAACGAGACTGCCGCATCATTAGCGTCCTCCAGAAATGCGAGAATCCAAAAACGATGCCGAACGCGCTGATGTTTTTTTCGCGTTTTCTGATGAATTGCTGCGTAGCAATTCATTCAGAGGAAGATAAGGCACCGCTGGAGAATTCATTTGATCAAGAATCAACTTATGAGGTGAAGAAAGAATACGCCCCATCGTTTCCATATAAAGACGATAACGCGTAGCCTCTGGTGAAATTGCCGCCTCACGTGCTATAGCCTGAAAACGCTCAGCACGCCCTCTTGCTTCTTCAACCATTTGTGCCTTTTCACCCTTTGCAATTTCCCGTGTGCGTGAAGCCTCACCATTTGCTAAACCAATTTTAGTAAAACGCACACGATTTCCTTCCTCAATCATTCGCCCACGTTCCTGCTCTGCCTGCTGGACAGAATTAAACGCCGCTGCAACCTTTGTAGGAGGAGCAGCTTCACTGATTGACACACGACTTATTTCAACACCAAGTTGATACTTATCTACAGTCAACTGGATAATTTTTCTCACGTCATTGGCAACTTCTTCTTTTTTATCTCGTAAAACATCATCAACAGGTCTTGAGCCAATAACCTCACGCATTGCACTCTCAGCAACTTGACGAACTGTTCCTTCTTGATCATTCACATTGAAGAGAAATTGCCCCGGACGTGAAATCCGATAGTAAACAGAGAAATTGACATTAACAATATTCTGATCACTCGAAAGCATCAAACCTTCACTTTGTTGTGCCTGACCAGATTGACCACCAATTGCAATTGTTTTTTCCGTCAAAGGCACTTTCATATAAGTCTCAATTGGCCAAAAATGAAAATGCAAACCATCACCGATAATCTCTGCCTTAGGTACACCAAAACGCAACTCTACCGCTTGTTCATTTTGCTGAACAATATAAAGAGACTGATATAAACAAAAAAACACAGCAAGAAGAAGCAATAAGACAAATAGCCCACCTCTTCCAAACTGTTGAAATTGGTTTTGCCCTTTACGCAAAAGATCATCAAGATTGGAACCATTGCTCCCACCGCTACTGCCACCAGAACCAAAAATGTTCTTAGCAGATGTTTTTTTGTCACCACCGAGTTTATTTTTATCGCCGCTCCACGGGCCGCCACCATTTTGATTTGTCCAGGGCATCATCACCTCTTTAACTGACTACCATTCATCAAATACCAACCATTCACTTGATCTTATAGAGCTCTTCTTATCTGATTACAATGTAACAGATATGCTCTTTCCACTTCATTATAAACAGTTATTTCCGCTCATAAACTACAAACCGTGTCGGATGACTGTCTTTATCTCCTTCTGGAATATATTGTGTTTGCACAAGAGTCCACTTTTCTTTATCGAAAACAGGAAAAAAACTATCACCTTTAATGGAGGCTAGAACTTCTGTAAGAAATATTTTATCGGCAATATGCAACCCTTGTTGAAAAATTTCACCGCCACCAATAATAAAAATTGCATCTGCATCATTTTGCGATGCAATCCTTTTTGCAACAGAACAAGCTTGAGACAAAGAATGAACAATAACAGCGCCTTCAGCTCTCCATGTGCCATTGCGCGTAATAACGATATTTGTCCGCCCTGGCAAAGGATGCCCTAGAGAATCCCAAGTTTTTCGTCCCATAATAATGGGTTTACCGAAAGTCAAAGCCTTAAAGCGTTGTAAATCTGTCGACAGCTTCCAAGGCATAGCCCCTTCACGACCGATCACACCATTTTCTGCAACAGCTGCAATGAGACAAATGGGAAGATTCATACTGCCACCGGAGCTTTAATATGTGGTTGTGCTTCATAATTAAGCAATTCAAAATCCTCAAATTGAAAAGAAAAAAGATCTTTTACCTCTGAATTTATACGCATAAATGGCAAAGCATTTGGGTTACGAGACAACTGATATTTTGCCTGTTCGAAATGATTAGAATAAAGATGCGCATCACCAAGGGTATGAATAAAATCACCTACTTTAAGCCCACTGACTTGCGCAACCATCATTGTTAACAACGCATAAGAAGCAATATTGAATGGAACACCTAAAAAAATATCCGCTGAACGTTGATAAAGTTGACAAGATAATTTGCCATCAGCGACGTAAAATTGAAAAAGACAATGACATGGTGGAAGAGCCATCTCTTCTATCAAGGCTGGGTTCCACGCCGATACAATTAAACGACGAGAATCAGGGGTTCTTTTAATCATAGTCAAAAGATTCCTTATTTGATCGATATGTCTTCCATCAGGAGCAGGCCAAGAACGCCATTGATAACCATAAATAGGACCAAGATTCCCTTTCTCATCAGCCCATTCATCCCAAATCGATACACCATGTTTCTTCAACCACGCGATATTTGTATCACCTTTGAGAAACCATAAAAGTTCATAAATAATTGAACGCAAATGCAGCTTTTTCGTTGTTAACAATGGGAATCCAGCCTGTAAATCAAACCGCATCTGATAGCCAAAAACCGATCGCGTTCCAACACCAGTTCGATCAGTACGATCAATGCCATGATTTAAAACATGAGATAAAAGATCAAGGTAGGTTTTCATATAGATATTATGGACGATTCTCTTAATTATAGAAAATAGAAACTGTAAAATTTATAAAAATACAATTTAAATTTCTCTTCTCCAATATCTTGCACAAGAAATTACCATGATCAGATTAAACTTTTGACGCAAAAGACAAAATACTATAGACAATTCTTTGGGGAATAAATACAGGGGTAATCAACACACATGGACACAAATTAAAGGGATAGACTTATGGAGAATGAAACAACTCTAGCACCGCATGATACGAGAAGACGTATCTTTGCTATCGTATCCAGTGCATCAGGTAATCTAGTTGAATGGTATGATTTTTATGTTTATTCTTTTACATCGATTTACTTTGCATCACAATTCTTTCCCTCAGATGGCAATGTTGTTGCACAACTTTTAAAAGCCGCAGGTGTATTTGCCATTGGTTTTCTTATGCGCCCAATTGGCGGTTGGCTTTTTGGATTTATTGCTGACCGTTATGGACGTAAGCGCTCAATGCTTATTTCTGTTTTTATGATGTGCGGTGGTTCGTTCTTAATCGCCGTACTTCCTACTTATGAAACCATTGGAATGACCGCAGCAGTTCTTTTACTTTTGCTTCGAATGCTTCAAGGACTCTCGGTTGGCGGTGAATATGGTACAACAGCAACTTATATGAGTGAAGTTGCCTTAAAAAATCATCGTGGATTCTTTAGTTCTTTCCAATATACCACCCTTATTGGTGGCCAACTTTTAGCCAGCCTTGTTATATTTGTTCTGGCCCTTTATCTCTCAGAAGACCAACTAAAAGCATGGGGCTGGCGTATTCCTTTTGCAATTGGTGGATTAGGAGCGATTGTTGCCATTTATCTTCGTCGTTCACTTCATGAAACAACCACAGAAGAAAGTCGCTCTCAAAAACATGCTGGTAGCCTTACAGAGCTTTTACGCAATCATAGAAAAGCTTTTTTTCTCGTTATTGGCTTTACAGCAGGAGGATCACTGACATTTTATACATACACCACTTATATGCAAAAATATCTGATCACAACTACTGGATTTGATAAACATACAGCAACAACTATAATGACTGCTGCACTCTTCGTTTTTATGTTACTTCAACCTGCATTTGGCTTTTTAGCGGATAAAATAGGCACAAAAATTTCACTCCTCATGTGGAGTGCTTTATCTATTATCTTCACGATTCCTGGACTTAAAATGATTGCTGATACCAACGATACATGGATTGCTCTTTTAATCATTATCGGAATGCTATGCATTATGAGCTTTTATACGTCTATTTCTGGTATCGTCAAAGCGGAAATGTTCCCCGCTTCAGTACGCGCCATGGGAGTTGGGCTCTCTTATGCTATTGCTAATGCACTGTTTGGAGGCTCTGCTGAAGCTGTAGCGCTCGGCTTAAAAGATATTGGCTATGAATCTATCTTCTATTTTTATATAACCGGCATGATGATCATTGCATTTATCGCAGTTATCTTGATGCCCGATGCCAGAAAAACAGGATATCTTCAAGGAGATGATATTCATTAAACTTTTACGTTTTAAAAAAGCCCAATATTTTGGGCTTTTTTGTTATATTCGTAATATAAAAATAAAGTATTGATAATCATTCTGATCTTCCCTCATTACAGTAAAAAGCAATATTCTTTTCTGTAACGTAAATTATGAAGAGCACATTACTTTCCCTTATCATACATAAAAAGGTCTTTTTTTCTACTAAATACATTGCATTCAAAATGCAAAAAACACTTCCCTAAATCTCACAAACATTCACTCTTTTAATCAATAATGATAAAATTTTATTAAAAATGACTTCTCCCCGTGAAAATGCACTCGTCCTCTTTTTTGCAACAATGCAAGCTTAAAAAAATGAGCAGCAACCGTATTTTTTATCGTAAACGGTACAGATTGCGGATTATCGCAATATATGTGTAGAATAAACACATATTTTACTACAACTCTACCCTCTGCATGTCACAAATCTACAAGTCCAAGAGACTATTTTAAACAGCTTTTATAAAAAATAACTATTACGTCATTGAATTTTGATGGTACAAATTATTAGCAACCTTAACTAAAAAATAAACGATAGATTTAATAAAGGGAACACTTCATGAAAAGCAACACAACTCCAGCACCGCATGATACGAGAAAACGTATCTTTGCGATCATATCTAGTGCATCTGGTAATCTTGTAGAATGGTATGATTTCTATGTTTATTCTTTTACATCGATTTATTTTGCTTCGCAATTCTTTCCTGCAGATGATGATGCCGTTACACAATTGTTAAAAACTGCAGCAATCTTTTTTATAGGCTTTCTTATGCGCCCGATTGGAGCATGGCTATTTGGTTTCATTGCTGACCGTTATGGACGCAAACGCTCAATGCTTATTTCTGTTTTTATGATGTGTGGTGGCTCATTCCTCATTGCGATACTTCCCACTTACGAAACCTTGGGAATAACAGCCGCATACCTTCTGCTTTTAATCCGTATGTTTCAAGGACTTTCCGTTGGTGGTGAATATGGTACAACGGCAACTTATATGAGTGAAGTTGCCCTTAAAAATCACCGTGGACTCTTTGCGTCTTTCCAATACGCTACTCTCATTACTGGGCAGCTTCTTGCGAGTTTTATTATATTTATTCTAGCCCTTTACTTCACTGAAGATCAGTTAAAAGCATGGGGCTGGCGTATTCCTTTTGTCATTGGAGGCTTTGGAGCAATGGTTGCAATGTATCTGCGTAGTTCGCTTCATGAAACAACCACAAAAGAAAGTCGCTCTCATAAACATGCTGGTAGTATTAAAGAGCTTTTACGCAACCACACAAAAGCTTTCTTTTTGGTTATTGGCTTTACAGCAGGAGGATCGCTCACATTTTATACATACACCACTTATATGCAAAAATATTTGATTACCACCACCGGCTTTGATAAACACACTGCAACAACAATAATGACGGCAGCACTCTTTGTTTTTGTGTTACTCCAGCCTCTCGTTGGTTTTCTAGCTGATAAAATTGGCACAAGGACTTTGCTTATTAGTTGGAGTGCCTTATCCATTATCTGCACAATTCCTGTACTTAAAATGATTGGAAATGCCCATAATGCCTGGGCTGCGCTCTTAATCATTATCGGAATGCTGTGTATTATGAGTCTCTACACCTCCATTGCTGGTATCATAAAAGCAGAACTTTTCCCTGCTTCAATCCGAGCAATAGGAGTTGGACTTGCTTTTGCCATTGGTAATGCACTGTTTGGTGGCTCTGCTGAATATGTAGCACTTGGGTTAAAAAATATGGGATATGAAACTGTCTTCCCTTTTTACATCATCGCTATGATGCTCATTGCACTTATCTCAATTCTCTTGATGCCAGATATAGATAAAGGAGGATACCTTAAAGATGATGAAATCCATTAATTTTTTACACACCATAAAAAAAGCCCAAAAACTTGGGCTTTTTTAAATGAATACTATAAAAAATGAAGAAAAGAAGCAAAAATATAAAATAATTTACTTCTTGTAGTCTACCTTACAGAAAAAAATATTGTTCTCATCTATAAGGTGACGAATAAATCTCTAAAAAACTTGTTCATATTTTATCAAATATCTTTAATTGTTAAGTGATGAAATAATAAAAAGTTACATAACTTTTCTGCACTTTCAAAGCCTCATAGCGTCAATTTTTTAAACAGCTCTTTAATCACCCTTTTTACTAACATTTCATCCAGCTTGAACTTCTTTTTCAATGCCCTCCCCTCTTTAGGTTCGATATGATGTACTTTATCCTACGACAAAATAAAGTTCTCAAAAGGTATCATCATAACCAAGATATACCCTCTCAAGCAGCTTTCATTAAAATTAGTATGATACAATTGCATTTTGATGATACAAATCGTAAAACGAACTTAACTAAAAAAATAAACTATATATCTAGAAGGGGAACATTTCATGGAAAATGAGACAATTTTCGCATCTCATGATAGGAAAAAACGTATTTTTGCTATCATAGCTAGTGCATCAGGCAACCTCGTAGAATGGTATGATTTTTACGTTTACTCATTTACGTCAATTTATTTCGCATCACAATTTTTTCCCTCAGATGGTGATGTTGTTACACAACTGTTAAAAAGTGCAGGAGTCTTTTTTATTGGTTTTCTCATGCGCCCGATCGGGGCATGGATGTTTGGCTTCATTGCTGACCGTTATGGACGCAAAAACTCAATGCTGATATCTATTTTTATGATGTGTGGTGGTTCTTTCCTCATCGCCATACTCCCTACCTACGAAACCATTGGCATAACAGCAGCAATCCTTCTGCTTTTAATCCGAATGATGCAAGGACTTTCAGCGGGAGGTGAATATGGCACGGCAGCAACTTATATGAGCGAAGTTTCTCTAAAAAAACATCGGGGCTTCTTTGCTTCTTTCCAATCAGGCACACTGATTACGGGACAGCTTCTCGCGAGTTTTATTATCTTTATTTTAGCACTTTACCTTAACGAAGATCAGTTAAAATCATGGGGCTGGCGTATTCCTTTTGCTATCGGTGGATGTGGAGCACTGGTTGCCATTTATCTGCGTCGTTCGCTTCATGAAACAACCACCAAAGAAAGTCGCTCTAAAAAACACACTGGTAGTCTTAGAGAGCTTTTTACCAAACACAGTAAAGCTTTTGTAGTCATTGCTCTCTTTGCATCAGGAGGATCCCTCACCTTTTACACCTGCACCACTTATATGCAAAAATATCTCGTCACAACAACCGGATTTGATAAACATACTGCCACAACGATAATGACTGCCGCCCTGTTTGTTTTTGTTCTATTTCAACCCCTAGCAGGTATATTAGCTGATAAAATTGGCACAAAAACTTTACTCATCATTTGGAGTATACTCTCAGCACTCACTACGTTTCCTGGGCTGAGTATAATCGGCAACACGCATAGTGCATGGGTTGCCTTATTCATCATTATTGGAATGCTTTGTATTATGAGTATGTATACATCCATCTCTGGTGTCGTAAAATCAGCGATGTTCCCTACTTCAGTACGAGCATTAGGTGTAAGTCTCTCTCACGCTATTGGGAATGCATTATTTGGTGGCTCTGCTGAATATGTCGCACTTGGTTTAAAAGATATGGGACATGAAACACTGTTTTATTTCTATATAACCGGTGTCATGATTGTTGCCTTCATTGCACTGCTCTTTGTCCCAAGCATGAGCAAAGGAGGATACCTCGAAAAGGATGAGGCTCATTAACGCCTTGTATGAAATAAAAAAGCCCAATTTCTTGGGCTTTTTTATTATTCACATAAAAATTCTTATTTAATATTCTTTAAATTTTATGAAGCGCATTTAGTTGCTTAGCAAGTAAATAATAAAAAGTCATACGACTTTTTCTGCGATCCCCAGACATCATCTCTGCAACTTTCGAAACAGCATCTTTAACACTTTGCGCATCAGCACCTAACACATCTTGAGCCCATTTTTCAACGCGCTCTAACTCTTTTGGATCTGATGTAGCAACAAGCGATGCATCCTGCTTTTGCATGACCAAAGCTAAACGACGGCCAAGTCGTTCTACGGCAGATTCATCGGGATTTGGATCATATAGTTTAATATCTGCTAGATCATTTGTCATTGTTTGCCATCTCCTCTCCAAGAATGAGCGGCTATACTTTACAGCCGCGCTTATAATAACCTTGTATAATAACCTTGTAAATAATTAGAGGATTTAAAATATTAACAACCCCCCCTTTTACAAAGACCATTCTTCATCTATATTTAAAGAGCTGGCTTGCTAGCTATGGTAATAAATGGACAATGAAATAAACTTATTGGACCCGGGGGCGGTACCCGGCGCCTCCACCAAAATATAAGAAGGAAATTATATTTTGGTGGGGGCGAAATAGGATCGACAAGAGTGTAAAGATTGCTCTTTTACTCGGCATAGTACCACCGTTATCGGACTAAATGAGTAGTTGCAAATGACAACTATGCGGAAGTACGTCTCGCTGCCTAAGGTGGTGTGAATGCTTCAAATTAAGTCTTAAACCGTCGCAGGTTTAAGCGGGGTCCGAAGGCACCTGGCAACAGAAGCCTTCACTCCTATAAATGTTATTGGCTGATCTCTCAGATATGATTTGTCGTAAAATGTCATATTCTTTTTTCAGTTAATTTAAGTGCATAGTCGATAAAATATTGCTAGCTTAAAAATACATTCTATTGCACAATATTGCATATGCTCATCTGCTACGTGAAATAAAAGGAATAAGCTTCGATGGTTCAAGATCAAATCCGCTACGATATTCTCGTTCAGGATGCGCTTCGTGGGGTTATCCGTAAAGTTTTATCGGAAGTTGCTAAAGCAGGGCTTCCAGGAAATCATCATTTTTTTATTACTTTTTTAACAGATACTCCAGGCGTAAAAATTTCTCCTCGGCTTAAAAGTCGTTATCCAGAACAAATGACAATTGTCTTACAACATCAGTTTAGAGATTTAAGTGTTTCGGAGACCGCTTTTGAAGTGACACTCTCTTTTAGAGAAATTAGCGAAAAATTGGTGATTCCTTTTTCTTCTATCCAAGTGTTTTATGACCCCGTCGCTTCATTCGAAGCAGCATTTGATCTGCCCTCCAATCTGACCTCTGAGGAGAGTGAAATTTCGGAAAAGAGCTCACCCACACCTATCGTTTTATCGGATAAACAAAAAAAAGAAAATACGCTTCCAAAAGAACAAAAGCTCAGCACAAATAAGGAGCCTTCAAATAATGATACAAAACAAAGCGCTGATGTTGTTTCATTAGATTCTTTTCGGAAAAAATAAATAAATTTGCTTATGACAGAACCAATTAACCTTCGTCAATTTCGCAAGCGAAAAAAGCGTGCAGATGAAGCACTTCATGCAGAAGAAAATCGCCATCGTTTTGGACGAACCAAGGCTGAAAAAAAATTCGAGCAAAAAGAAGCTTTAAAGGCACAAAAATTTCTTGATCAAAATCGTTTACACCACGACGAATAAGAGTAGAAAAATGCACGAAAATGATTCTATTGATTGGTCAAAAGTGGTAACGAAAAAAATATCGGTTCGGATTGATGGACACGCAACAAGCATATCTTTAGAACAACCATTTCTTGATATTCTTAAAGCCATAGCGCGTAAAAGAAGACAATCTTTAGCCTTTATTATCACGGATATTGATAGAAAAAGACCACAACAGATAAATCTTTCAGCCTCATTACGCGTCTATGCCCTCGAGAGTGTTCTCACCCAAAGCATTTAATATTCGTTGTTATTTTTTACAATTTTTGTTTTCTTATTTAACAGAAGATGTGGTGTTTTTTTGAAAAAAGTTTTTTAAATCTAGCACTTAAACAAAAAAAAGACTACACAAAAGATATAATGAATAATTTTTCTGACCATATACCATTCTTTGAAGAAGATGCCATCTCCCCTCATGAACAGAGCGCTAAAGCCGCTACGCACACGGTAACAACAAAAGAACAAACACAGTGCAATAACGGTTATTTAGAACAACTCAATCCCGAACAACGTCAAGCCGTTATAAATACAGAAGGACCTCTATTAGTTCTTGCAGGTGCCGGTACTGGAAAAACGCGCGTTTTGACAACACGTATTTCCCACATTTTGCGCTCGGAACTTGCCTCTCCTCAACAAATACTTGCTGTAACTTTCACCAACAAAGCAGCACGTGAAATGAAAATGCGTATTGGTGAACTTATTGGTGAAATTGTTGAAGGTATGCCTTGGCTTGGAACTTTTCATGCCACCGGTGCAAAAATTTTACGCCGCCACGCAGAACTTGTTAATTTAAAAAGCAATTTTACAATTCTTGATAGTGATGATGTTACCAGACTTTTAAAACAGCTTATTCAAGCTGCAGAATTGGATGATAAGCGTTGGCCTGCTAGAAACCTTGCCATAATGATTGATTCTTGGAAAAACCAAGGTCTTGCACCAGAACACATATCAGAAAGCGATACCTATTCCTTTGGTAACGGTATGGGACGCGAGCTTTATCGTAGCTATCAGGAGAGATTAAAAAACCTTAATGCCTGTGATTTTGGTGATCTTTTACTTCATTCTATCTCTCTCTTTCAACATAATCCAGATATTCTTCGCCAATATCATTCCCAGTTTCGCTACATTCTTGTAGATGAATATCAAGATACCAATACAGCGCAATATCTTTGGCTCCGCCTTTTAGCACAACAATCTAAAGGGCGACATGTTAACCTTTGTTGCGTTGGTGATGATGATCAATCCATTTATGGATGGCGAGGTGCTAAAGTTGACAATATATTGCGTTTTGAAAAAGATTTTCCTCCTGCAAAAATTATTCGTTTAGAACGCAATTATCGCTCCACATCACACATTCTTAAAACAGCTTCTCATCTTATTTCTCATAACCAAGGAAGACTTGGCAAGACACTTTTTTCTCATCAAACAAAGAGCAAAGAAGAAAAAGTAAAAGTCCATGCGGCTTGGGATTCAGCAGAAGAAGCACGTGCAATTGGAGAAGAAATTGAACGCGCACAACAAGCTGGTCATTCGCTAAATCATATGGCTATATTGGTGCGTGCGTCATTCCAGATGCGTGAGTTTGAAGATCGCTTTGTAAGCCTTGGTCTTAACTACCGCGTTATTGGTGGTCCACGCTTTTATGAACGAATGGAAATACGCGATGCCATGGCTTATTTGCGCGTTGTTGTTCAACCAGCAGATGATTTAGCCTTTGAGCGTATTATCAACACACCTAAACGCGGCTTAGGAGATGCAACCCTACGCACTCTTTATGAAAGCGCTCGTGCACGCGCCATTCCTCTCTTTTCTGCTGCAGCCGCAATCATTGAAACGGATGAGCTAAAGCCCAAGGCACGCAGTACTTTGCGAAACGTTGTTGAAGATTTCCGCCGTTGGCAAAATATGCTGCAATGCACACCCCATAGAGAACTTGCCGAAACAATTCTTGATGATTCAGGCTACACAGCTATGTGGCTAGAAGATCGTTCACCCGAAGCAGCAACACGACTAGAAAATCTTAAGGAAATGGTCCGCTCAATAGAACAATTTGAAAACCTTCCAAGCTTTTTAGAACATGTCGCACTGGTTATGGATGCTGAAAACAATGAAAATACCGATGCAATCAACATCATGACACTCCATTCCGCTAAAGGACTTGAGTTTGAAACCGTTTTTCTTCCAGGTTGGGAAGAAGGCCTCTTTCCTCATCAACGCTCATTGGATGAAGGCGGCAGTTTAGGATTAGAAGAAGAACGCCGACTAGCTTATGTGGGACTAACAAGAGCAAAAAGACATTTACATATATGGTTTGTATCCAATCGAAAAATTCATGGATTTTGGCAACCTGCGCTGCCCTCTCGTTTTCTAGATGAATTACCAGTAGAACATATAGAAGCCATAGAAATGGGAACATCTTATGGTGGTTATGGAAGATCTTCCTTTAAACACCCCAATTCCTTTAACAATGACTATGCTACACCAAAACAAAAGCGTACACAAAAAAACATTGAAGGAAAAATCATCGACCAATCAGTCTCTGAAGAACCATCAAACTTTGCAATCGGTGAGCGAATTTTTCATATAAAATTTGGTTATGGCCATATCACTGCAATAGATGATCATAAATTAACAATTATGTTTGAAAAAGCTGGAGAAAAACGCGTTCTCGATAACTTTGTAGGCAAAGCTTAAACCAAGCGTAAATATCATACAAATAACCTTTCCAAACGAAAAATCGCTTTTCCATGTTATTTTGCATATTATTTCCACTTGTCAATAAAAGCCCCAATAGTAAGATTTTGCATATCAGGCAAGGCATTGTAAATTTTATCAAGGGGCCAGTTCCACCAAGCCATTTCCAAAAGCGTCTGAATCACACCTTCTGAAAAGCGCATCCGCAACAGCTTTCCAGGAACACCCGCAACAATCATATAGGGGAAAACATCTTTTGTTATAACAGCGTTAGCACCAATGATAGCGCCATGCCCAATTGTTATCCCAGGCATAATAACCGCACCATGTCCAATCCATACATCATGCCCAATAATAACACGCTTTGCACGGCGCCTTTCACGAAAAGAGCAATCTAATGGCATATAGCGAAAATATTCATTAGGACGATATGTTATTTTATGCGTTGAAAGTCGCTCGAGAGGATGCTCTAGCGCATTTACACGAACATGAGATGCAATAGAACAAAAACGCCCAATCTCGCTATAAATAGCTTCACTATTACGCTCAAAATAAGAAAAATCTCCAACCGTTACATCACGCAAAACCACCCGTTCATTGATTTCCACATAGCGCCCCAATTTACAACTATGCAATCGTGCTGTCGTATGAATACGAGGCTCACTATCATGGAATCGAAGATCTTTCTCTTTCTCCATTCACCCACCAATTGTTCCTTAAAAAGAACACAAAAGACATAGCAAGCAAAGAAAATCAACCATGAAACAAAGATTGCAAAACAAACCTACCAATGCTACAGTTTTTTGTCTTTTGAAGAGAGGCCAACTATGAAAAATATCATACGCATCTTAGGGCTAACAGCTATATTTCTTGCCGGTATTTTTCTTTATGATGCGTTAAGAAATAAGCCTTTAGGCGATAATTTTACCCTCACTGATTCCAATGGAAATACGATTACACAAGATGATATACGAAGTAAGCCTTCAATTGTTTTCTTTGGCTTCACCATGTGCCCTGAAGTCTGCCCTACCACATTGCTCAATCTTGATCGCTGGCTCACAGCCCTTGGCTCTGAAGCTGATAAATTAGGAGTATGGTTCATTACCGTTGATCCTGAACGTGATACACCAGAAGTACTCCATGAGTATCTCAGTAATTTTAACAATAGAATTGTTGGGATCAGTGGCGATCCTGAAAAAGTTCATAAAATGGTAGATTCTTTTAAAATTGTTGCTGAAAAAGTATCTGGGACCGATGGGAATTACACCTATAACCATACAGCCGCGATTTTTTTGCTCAAAAAAGGTGGTAAACTGTATGGTGTCATTCCTTATGAAAAAGAGGGAGATAATGAACTAAAAGATGATATCGCCATTGAACGGCTTAAAAAACTTGTCTCCAACTAAATAAAAAGCCGATTAAAGAAAGAACAGAATGTCGCAACAAATTCGTCTGTATTATAATGCTTTTAAAAATGAAGCAGAGCAACTATATACTGTTATGGAAACAGCCTTTGACGAAGAAGGATACCCCCTTGCTCTTGCAGAGATTGATGAAAAAAACGCCATTTATGAACTTTCACTCTATGTAGATAAAGAAAACCAAGAGCATATTTTACAGCGTTTTGCACAAATTCTTTCTGTGGATCCTCGTAAAATTAACTGTGAAATTTTGCCTAATATTGATTGGGTTAAACAAAGCCTTGAAGGGCTAACACCTGTACGTGCTGGTCCGTTTTTTGTACATGGAAGCCATAATCGCAATGACATTCCACAGAATATTTTTCCTATTGAAATTGAAGCAAATCAAGCTTTTGGTACTGGACATCATGGAACAACAGCCGGTTGTTTAGAAATGATTGCCAAAGTGGTGAAACAGGAAAATCCACAAAATGCCCTTGATCTTGGTACGGGGAGTGGAGTTTTAGCCATTGGCATCGCAATGCTCAAACCGATTCCTGTCCTTGCATCTGATATTGACCAGATTGCGATCAAAGTTGCCCAACATAATATCGAACTCAATGGTGTAAAAGAATATATTACAGCGGTTACTGCAGCAGGTTTTGCTCATGAAGAAATTGCATCCCGTGCACCTTTTGATCTCATTATTGCCAATATCCTTGCCAATCCACTCATTGAACTTGCACAAGAAATGGCCGAAGCACTCCAAAGCGGTGGGTCACTCATACTCTCTGGAATTCTTGAAGAACAACATTCCCAAGTACTAGAAGCTTATGTAACGCAAGGTCTCAAACATATTGAAACATACCACCGTCAAGGATGGGTTACGATACATCTTAAATAAAAAGGACGGTTATTATGTATCAATCTTTTGAAGCAACAACAAATCCCACGCATGCTGCGGAACGCATTTCCTCCCTTCGTAAAGAACTTGATCGTCTCGGGTTAGATGGCTTCCTTGTTCCACGTAGCGATGAACATCAAGGAGAATATGTTCCCCCGCACGCTCAACGCCTTAGCTGGCTTACTGGCTTTACTGGATCAGCAGGAATGGCACTCATTTTAAAAAATAAAGCCATTCTCTTTACCGATGGACGCTATAAACTCCAAGTTCGTCAACAAACCAATCCGCATATTTTTGAGTATGAGGATCTCGTAACTTGTCCTCCATCACAATGGCTTGAAAAAAATGGAAAAAATCTTTCTATTGGCTTTGATCCATGGCTCCACACCATTGCAGCTATAGATACATTGAAAAAAACATTCGAAATAACCGCAGGTGGAAAACTAATCGCAGTTCAGCAAAATCCTATTGATCTTATCTGGCATAATCAACCACCATTCCCACAATCTCCCTTATCAATTCATCCTCTCAAATATGCAGGATGGGATAGCGATGAAAAGCTAAGTTTAATTCAGCAAAATATCAAAAAAGCCCATGCCGATGCTTTTATTTTTACAGACCCCTCCTCTATTGCATGGATATTCAATATACGGGGCAATGATGTCTCTAACACACCTTTTGTTCTTTGTTTTGCTCTCATTCCCATTAAAGAAAAACCTTCCTTATTTATTGACAGCAAAAAGCTTGGTGAAGAACAGAAACAATATCTGGAACGTTATGCAAAATTATATGAACCAGAACAGTTTATTGCAAAAATCAAAGATTATCTTCAAAAAGGAACAGTTTTTGCTCTAGATCCACAGTTAACATGCGAGAAATTACGCACGGTACTTGAAGAAGATGGAAAATCTTTCATCACACTTACCGACCCTGCTGCTCTACCCCGTGCCATTAAAAACAGCACCGAACGAGACGGTGCGCGCGAAGCACATCTGTGTGATGGGGTAGCACTCACCCGTTTTTTTTCTTGGTTAGACAAACAAACACTAGGCACCGTGAATGAAATTTCAGCAGCTCAAAAATTAGAAGAATTCCGTATAAACACAGCAAAAGAAATGGGAAAAAAACTGGAAGATCTCTCTTTTGATACAATCTCCGCAGCAGGAGCAAATGGTGCTATTGTCCATTACCGCGTAACAAATGAAACAAATAAACAACTCAATGCTGGTGAACTTTATCTCGTAGATTCAGGGGGACAATACCGTGATGGCACCACAGATGTCACACGCACAGTAGCTATTGGAAATATTGGAGAGGAAGGAAAACGTTGTTTTACTCTTGTGCTCAAAGGCATGATAGCTCTTTCAACAGCATGCTTTCCCAAAGGAACACGCGGACAAGATCTTGATGTTCTCGCACGCATTGCCTTATGGAAAACTGGTTTTGATTACGCCCATGGCACAGGTCATGGAGTTGGCTCCTATCTCTCTGTCCATGAAGGACCGCAAAATATTTCACGCAAAGGATGCCAGGAATTGCTTCCTGGAATGATTGTTTCTAATGAACCTGGGTATTATCGCGAAGGTTCTTTTGGCATTCGTATTGAAAATTTGCTCATTGTAAAACCTGCGCAAAAAATCAATGGCGGAGAGAGAGAAATGCTCTCATTTGAAACACTCACAAACTGTCCCATTGACCGAAAACTGATTCTTCCAGAGCTTTTAACACAGGAAGAACGACAATGGCTCAATGATTACCATGCGCATGTCTATCAAACAAATGCACCTCACTTAAATGAAGAAGAGAAAGAATGGGCAAAAGAAGCAACCATGCCCCTTTAAATAAAGGAGCATAAACATCTTCTGGCGCTTCTTACAGACAACTGCATCTTTCCTCTTTAAGAAAACAATACGCATTAACTATTAGGAAATATTTTTCTTAGAGGCTTCATTTTTTGCTGGTATGACAACACGCCTCCACGTAAAACAGGATGTAATCGTTTGGACACTCTTAATCTTAACAAAGACCCTTTACTGCCTCTACAAGTTTATATCTCTTATTTTCCTTATCTGGAAACTTTCATTATAATCCTTAATATAATCTCCATCATGCCTACCATAATCAATTTATTATGATGTTTCGATTCAAAATTTCTGTGTATTTGTTGACAGTTTTTGCCCTTTCAGTTTGCCATATAATGAGCATCTCTCTCTTTTGAGAAGAGATTTTATATATTCTTCGTGAAATAATAACTAAAATATCATATTAGCATCAATGCATATTATTTTTATTTAACACTGAATAATTATAAAGTTCATAGTACACTGCTGTTACAAACAACAAACCTCATTAAAGGTCTTTTTTGCACAAACATCAACAGTACAAAAAACGCACTTAATTAATAATTCAAACATACCATTGCGAAAGAATCTCAATAAAAGAAACCCATATCCTCCTTTTTAATAAAACTTCTTTTATCCTATTCCATTATTTCTTAAAATTTTGCAGGATTTAAAAAATATATTTATTGCTTGGTAATAAAATGAAAGTGCTTCAATTGCATCTGTGATGCGATTTTTTTTCTTAAAGTAACGACATAAACAAAGCAAAAAACTCTCCTCATTATGTCACCATCCTAAAGAAAAATTATAGTATTAAAAAAACAATTATAAGCTTTTCCAGAGTGATATAGGAACTTCTCATGTTAATAAAATCTGGTATGGTAAAAATAACAAAGACTGCTGCATTCATCTGCTTGTGAGAAGCCTTCTATCCCTCAATCAACTTCAGCCAAGCTTCTTCATCAATAACCTCAACACCTAACTCTTGTGCTTTAGCCAATTTTGATCCTGCTCCAGGTCCAGTAACCAAAAGATCAGTTTTTTTAGAAAGAGATCCAGAGGTCTTTGCCCCTAATCTCTCCGCCAATGCCTTTGCTTCATCGCGTGACATACGTGCCAAAGTTCCAGTAAAAACAATGACCTTTCCTGCCACGGGCGAAGAATCTGTTAAAATAGGCTCCTCATCAAGAGGCGTTACTTCTTTAAGCAAGACAGACAACACCTGACGATTATGTACTTCCTCATAAAAATCAACAATTGCACTCCCTACCTGTGGTCCAATTCCTTCAATATTGGTAAGTTCCAACCAAGCTTCATTGCCTTCTTCATTCCTCTTCTCACAGGATATGATTGCTGCCCTTACCGCTGTCTCAAAAGCCGTATAATTTTGGTAAGCACGTGCAAGACGGCGTGCATTAACCTCTCCAACATGACGAATTCCTAGGGCAAATAAAAAACGACTTAAAGGAATTTCCCGACGCGCATTAATGGCATCATAAAGTTTACGCACAGAAACAGCACCAAAACCTTCCATATTTTCCAAACGTACCAAAGAATTTTCTTGGCGCCGTTGTAAAGTAAAAATATCAGCTGGTGTATGAATACGAAGCGTCTCATCTTGAACATGAAAGAAAAACTCCACCTGTTTTTTTCCAAGTCCCTCAATATCAAAGGCATTGCGCGAAACAAAATGACGAATACGCTCAATCGCTTGTGCTGGACAAATCAGCCCCCCCGTACACCGACGCACAGCTTCCCCTATCTCACGAACAGCATGACTCCCACAAGCTGGACAAATATGAGGGAAAACAAAAGCAGAAGAGTCTTTAGGGCGCTTTTCAGCGACAATATCAACAATTTGAGGAATGACATCACCAGCACGCTGTACAATCACCGTATCGCCTACACGGATATCCCGCCCCTCACGAAGGGGTTCTCCTTTATGGCCAATGCCCTTAATATAGTCTTCATTATGTAAACTTGCATTAGTAACTACCACACCACCAACAGTAATAGGAGCAAGGCGTGCAACAGGGGTTAAAGCTCCCGTGCGACCAACTTGAATATCAATCCCCTCTAAAAGAGTCATAGCTTTTTCTGCTGGAAACTTATGCGCTATTGCCCAACGTGGCGAACGAGAGACAAAACCCAAACGCATTTGCAGCATCAAATCATTAATCTTATAAACAATTCCATCAATATCATAGCTTAGAGCATGACGGCGTTCTTCGATATCGTGATAATAGGAAATAATCTCTCCTACAGTCTTAAAAACTTTTGTGAATGGATTGATGACAAACCCATATTCTTTGAGCCTTTCCATCATCTCCATTTGCGTTTTTGCAAACACTTCATTCACTTCACCACACGCATAAGCAAAAAAATGCAACTTTCTGCTGGCAGTTATCCGTGAATCAAGCTGACGGAGCGAACCAGCTGCTGCGTTTCTAGGATTAGCAAAAGCTAATTTTCCCTTTTCTTGTTGATTCCTATTAAGTGCTTGGAAATCCTCCCGCCGCATATAAACTTCACCACGAACCTCAAGAATATCAGGAATTTTTCCTTGCAAAACTTGCGGAATATCAAAAATTGTTCGTGCATTTGCCGTGACATTTTCACCGACAGTTCCATCACCACGTGTTGCAGCACACACAAGCTGCCCTTTTTCATAGCGCAAAGATAAAGATAAACCATCAATCTTTGGCTCTGCTGTTATTTCCAAGACTTGCGTTTCTGGTAGCCGCAAAAAGCGACGAACACGCTCAATAAACTCACTGACATCTTCAGAACTAAAGGCATTATCAAGTGAAAGCATTGGCTGTGTATGAACAGATTTTTCAAACTTTTCAGAAACCGGTGCTCCAATTTTATGTGAAGGAGAATCGGTACGCATAAGTTCAGGAAAGAGAGCTTCAATTTCTGCATTTCGCCGACGCAGAGCATCATATTCTGCATCAGAAATTTCAGGTTGGTTATCACGATTATAAAGCACATCATGACGTGCAATCTCTTTTGCCAGCCACTCTAACTCACTTTCTGCTTCAACAGCAGTGAGCTTTTTAATTTCACCCTTATTCATAAATAATCTATTCCAAATGATGGACTATAACCATAAGAATCTTAATTCTTTGTCACATACAGAATCCCCATAAACACGTGCTTTTTCATGAGTTCATGGATAAGCAATATTTTATGACGCAATCTTTATGCGAGCAGCTTTTGAGCAGCTGCACGCGCCTCTTCAGTAATCTGTTCTCCTGCTAACATACGAGCAATTTCTTCTGCACGCTCATGCTCTTCCATTTTATGAATAGCTGTCACAAAACAGCCTTTATCATCATTTTCCACCTTTGAAATAAGAAAATGACTGTGCGCTTTTGATGCGACTTGGGGTGCATGTGTAATAGCAAAAACCTGAATTCTCTCCGATAAACGCTGTAATCGTTGCCCAATAGCTGCGGCAACAGCTCCCCCCACACCTGTATCAATTTCATCAAAAATCAGAGTGGGAGCTGATCCATGATCGGATAATACAACTTTTAATGCCAATAAAAAACGAGATAACTCACCACCAGAAGCAACACTCAACATTGGTCCTGCACGTGTTCCAGGATTGGTCCGAACAAAATATTCAATGCGGTCTATCCCTTCTGCACTTCGTCTTTCAACATCACTTTGCATTCCAACAATAAATTCTGCCTTTTCTAATTTCAATGCTGGCAGCTCTGCCATAACGCTTTCAGACAAGTGCTTTGCTACTTCTTGACGCTTTATTGATAAAGCTTGTGCTAATGTATCATAATTTTTCTTTGCTTGACCCGCCTCATCTTCAAAACGCGCTAATGTGATTTGAGCCTCTTCAAAATCAGCAAGTTCAGCATTCATTTTATCGCGCAACAGAACCAATTCATCGGCAGAAACCTGATATTTGCGAGAAAAACCACGAAGAGCAAAAAGACGTTCTTCTATCCGTTCCAATTCATCCGGTTCAAAATCCAATGCCTGCACAGCGGCCTCGATCCCTTCTTGTGCTGTCGCAAGTGCACACAATGCCTCATCAATAGATTTTACCACAGGTGCAATAAGCTCTTGCGCTTCAGGAATTTTTCGCTCCAAGCGCCTCACCAAATTAGAAAGAACCGGAATGGGCGATTTTTGCCCCCTTAAAAGATCATCAGCTTCCTTAATATCCATGGCTATTTTTTCTAATTTAAGCATATCTGCACGGCGAAGAGAGAGAGCATCCTCTTCACCAACTTGAAAATCAAGCTTTTCAAGTTCTTCCACACAGGTACGAAGATATTCAGCCTCGCGCATTGCATTTTCTATTTTAAGACGCTGTTGCTGCAAACGCTCTTCACATTCATGCCATACCCGATAACATTGACGCACATTTTCTGTCTCACCCTCAAGCCCACCAAAGGCATCTAATAATTGACGATGTGTGGCAACATCAACAAGCGCGCGATCATCATGCTGACCATGGATTTCAACCAACTGACGTCCAATATTACGCATCAAAGCAACACTGGCTACCTGATCATTGATAAAGACACGACTACGACCATCACTCGATTGCACACGCCGTAAAATAATATCGCCTTCATCATCAAAACCATTTTCACGAATCAACTGACGCACAGGATGCAAAACAGGGACATCAAAGACAGCTGTCACCTGCCCGTGGGCAGCACCATGACGCACCAGAGAGGCATCACCACGTCCGCCCAGAGCCAACAACAAAGCATCCAGTAAAATAGACTTTCCAGCACCCGTTTCTCCAGTTAAAACAGACAAACCGGCTGTAAAATGAATATCGAGCGTTTCGATCAAAACAATATTATGAACCGAAAGCTGTACCAGCATAGAGAATCAACGTACCCTATTCTTCTCACCATCTAAAGCATGTGAGATCCAAGAAGATTTATGCTCCTGTGGTGATATGCTATTCTTGTGCAACAGATTATAAGCAAATTTATACCACTCACTTTTTGGATAATTACGTCCTAAAATAGCGGCTGCTGTCTGCGCTTCTGCTGTCAAACCAAGAGCAAGATTAACTTCTGTTAAGCGAAAAAGTGCCTCTTCAACCTGATTTGTATCGGAATACTCTTCAACAACTGTACGAAATCTTCTACTTGCTGCAAGATAACGCCGACCTTCTTCATAATAACGACCAACCTGCATCTCTTTACCAGCCAACTGTTCTCGCCCAAAACGTATTTTATCTTGAGCATCCTTGACATACTCAGAATTCGGATAACGCTCTATAAGAAGCTGCATAGCAGCAATAGCACGTTTTGTATCGCGCTGATCCCGTGTAACATCAGGAATCCGACGGAAAGAAGAAAGACCTATAATATAATAAGCATAAGCAGAATCATCTGACCCTGGGTAAAGAGTAATATAGCGCTGAGCCATACTAATTGAATCATCATATTTGCCGAGTCGATAATTTGTAAAAGCACCCATCACTAAGGCTTTACGTCCAAAATCCGTATAAGCGTACTGCTTTTCAATGGTAAGAAACTTTTTCGACGCATCGCCAAGTTTTCCACTCTCAAGGCTTGCGAGTGCCTGATTATAGAGAACATCTGGTGGATCCATTTTTAAAACATACGCAGATGGATCAAGGGTATTTTTCTCTTTAAATAAACAACCCGCTAACATGCAGGAGCTCCCCAAAAGCATCACCCCCAATACCTTGCGTACAATGTTAGATTTCCTATATGCCATATTTTCAATACATACATGAGATTTTATCATAGTTCTTCCGGCCTCCAGAAAATGTCACCTTGTAGCAAAAATTGTTTATGAGAGATTTTTATACCATATCACTTGAGAATGCACTAACCAATTTAGCAGCTTAAAATGGATCATCCCCTTAAAAATCAAACAGACTTTAAGGAAATCTTTTCAATTTTTTTGCCCCCACCCTATAAATAGCTTTCTTCATAGCACGATTCGTCTGCTAAAACAGCCTTCACCAATTGCGAATTTATCCTATGTCCACTACAATAGGAACGAAATAATCCAATAAAAGGCGCACCAAGTAAAGCGGTATCACCAATCGCATCAAGCATTTTGTGCCGCACACATTCATCTTGCCAATAAGGACCATCTGAATTCATGATTTTATCATCAATACCGATGATAAGAGAATTTTCTAACGAAGCACCTAGCCCCTTTCCAGAACTCCATAATTTTTCCACATCTTTGACAAAACCAAAAGTACGAGCACGTGACAACTCATCTCGAAACCCTTTTGTGGTAAGATCAAAATTGAAATATTGATTTCCAATAACAGAAGAAGGAAAAGAGATTGTTATATCGAAACGACGCCCATCAAATGGCAAAAACTCTGCCATACCATGAGCCTCTTCAACCCGCAGTGGCTTTTTTATAATGAAATAACAACGCAAAGCATTCTGCTGTACAACGCCAGCTTCTTCAAAAGCTTGACAATATTGCCAAGCAGCACCATCCAAAATAGGGATCTCATAACTCGACACTTCAATAATGAGATTATCCAAATTGTAAGCAACGATTGCAGCCATTAAATGTTCAATCGTTTCAATTCTAAACTCTCCATGTCCAAGCACTGTTGATAGTTCAGTTGCTCCTGTTTGGGATGCATGTGCTTGAAATATCTGTTCTTTTCCGTCTAATCCACAACGCTTAAAAACAATACCATTTCCCACATGAGCTGGGCAAACCTTCACCACAGATAAACACCCACTGTGAACACCATAACCCTTAAATGTCACAGCTTTTTTAAGAGTAGACTGATATTTTTGTACCAACGTCATTATATCACTTTATAAATATTTTTTAGAAACGTAAAAATATTTATAAAGTGATAAAAATGATATTCATAGCAAATAATGAACCCGCTTATTACTAAGCGGGTTCATAAAAAACAGAATATTTTTTCAAAAGTGCAGTATAGCTAACTCTACAAAGCTTCTATACTTTACGGAAAAAGTAATAAAATTCTCTCTTTCCTCTCCTTTTGTCCAATTAATTGACCTGACGACGCAAAAATGCCGGTATCTCCAACTGATCCTCTTCATTTATAAAATTACGCTGATCTTGCGGCACATGGGGCTGCAACGCACCAGAACGACGTGGAACATAAACAGAAGCATCTTGAGAAAGCACCCGAGAATTTTTATTATAAGCCTGTGTTTCTTGCTGCTGAGAAGATTTCACAGCAGGCTCCAATCGAGCTTCTGGTTCAGCTTCCTCACGATGTGTCAAACTTTGTTTCAAACGCTGCCAAAGATTGCGAGGTCCCTGTTCGCCAGCTGCGGATCTCTCCTGTTGACTATGTGCAACAGGAGGAAAATCCTTTAATTCAGGCATACGCATAGGTTGACGCGCTTGCATCTGTTGTGCTTGTCTTTGTTGCACTTGCTTCTCTTTCTGCTGTACAACATCTGCCATCTCATCAAGAACATGCGCTGTTGCCTCCATACTCACTGGTGCAACCACAGACTGCTGAGAACCACGGCTTACTTGCATACGTGGCGCATTTGCCATCTGCCCATGCACAGCACTCGATCCATAAGAAGCAGCGCTCGCATTTCGTGCAGCAACAGCATCTGCAGGCTGTGCAAAAATCTGACTTTTAGGACGAAACTGTTCCCCAGTCGATTTCCCTTTTTCTATTTCAAGTGCTTCGATCACCTCTACCATTGACTCAGAACGCAATGGAGGTGATTGAACATGAAAAGAACTCTGTGCCACGCTGGGATCACTTTTGCGAATTGGAGCTGCTGGTCTGTGATTTTGAGAATGAGAAGATTGAAGCACATCACTCATCTCACGATCAATACCCGTTGCAACCACGGATACACGAATAACACCCTCTAAGGACTCATCGTCAATAGCACCAAAGATAACATTTGCATCCGCATCTACTTCTTCACGAATACGATTAGCAGCCTCATCAACTTCAAAGAGCGTCATATCACGACCACCCGTAATGGAAATGAGCAAACCACGGGCACCACGCATAGAAGTATCATCCAACAGTGGGTTTGCAATAGCAGCTTCAGCAGCATTCAAAGCACGACCTTCACCAGACGCCTCACCAGTTCCCATCATCGCTCGCCCCATTTCGTGCATAACAGAACGAACATCAGCAAAATCAAGATTAATAAGTCCCTCTTTAATCATGAGATCTGTAATGGAAGCAACACCAGAATAAAGCACTTGATCAGCCATAGCAAAAGCATCAGCAAAGGTTGTCTTTTCATCGGCGATACGGAACAGATTCTGATTAGGAATAACAATTAAGGTATCAACAGACTTTTGTAATTCTTCAATACCAGCCTCTGCCGTTTTCATACGACGCGCACCTTCAAACTGAAATGGCTTTGTCACCACACCAACAGTTAAAATACCTTTTTCACGCGCAGCGCGAGCCACAACAGGTGCCGCCCCAGTTCCAGTACCTCCCCCCATACCAGCAGTAATAAAAACCATATGGGAGTCTGCCAGATGATCAATAATTTCATCAATACATTCTTCTGCAGCTGCTTGTCCTACTTCTGGCAAAGCACCAGCCCCTAATCCTTCTGTGACTGCCGCACCAAGTTGGATAACACGTTCCGCCTTTGACATAGCCAAAGCCTGCGCATCTGTATTCGCAACAACAAAATCAACTCCCTGAAGACCAGCATTAATCATATTATTCACGGCATTCCCGCCACCACCACCAACACCAAAAACGGTAATGCGTGGCTTTAATTCCGCGATATCTGGCCGATGCAGATTAATCGTCATTTCCTTTTCCTTCCCATAAGACATCGCCAGCCCAAGCGATGAAATTTAACTTCCTGTACCTACAAACTTAACTAAAAACTCTCACGCAACCACTGACCAACACGCTGTAAATACCCACGCGTGCCCACCGATAAATGATTCACTGCAGTCTTCATTGTTTTTTCTTCAAAACCCACCAATTGTGGATAAATTAACAATCCAACAGCAGATGTAAACGCCGCCCCTTTTGCAAGAGAAGGAAGCCTCGAAATACCCAAAGGCCGCCCGATACGAACATTTCTTCCCAGTATAGTACGTGCCATCTCTGGCAATCCTGTTAATTGGCTTGCTCCGCCAGTTAAAATGACACGCTTACCAATAATATGAGCAAAACCAGAACGATTTAAACAATCACGTACCATCTCTAAGATTTCTTCAACACGTGCACGAATGATACGACCAAGAACAGCACGCGGATATTGCGTTTCACACTGTTCACTCCCTATCTCCGCCACATTAATCATATGTTGCTCATCAGCACTTGAAGGAAGCGCTGAACCATAGACAACTTTTAAACGTTCTGCCTCTGTAAGAGACATAGAGAATCCACGCGCGACATCAAGAGTCACATGATTTCCACCAACTGCCAAAGCATCAGCATGGACAAACTTTCCCTCAAAAAACACTGAAAATGTCGTTGTTCCACCACCAAAATCAATACATGCTGCTCCTAAATGTGCCTCCTCATTCATCAACACAGCAAGACCACTTGCAAAGGGTGTTGCAACCATTGCTTCGACACTTAAATGCGCACGATTAATGCAAGTTTCTAAATTACGCAAAGGTGCAGTTTCTGCTGTCACCACATGCACATCCACACCAAATGTTTCCCCCGTCATTCCAACAGGATCAGAAATTCCTTTATCTCCATCCAAAACATAAGAGACCGGAACTGAATGCATAATATGACGCTCAGCATCAAAAGCCTTGCGTGAAACATCTGAAAATGCCACACGCACATCACGCTGAGTTACTTCACGACCATTTAAACGTACCATACCGTTGATAAGAGCACTTTGTAACCGACTTGAAGAAAAATTAACAATCACCGAATCCACGACCAAGCCGGCCATTTTTTCTGCTGCATCAACTGCTAATCTTATAGATTGCTCTGCTGCAAACATATCCATTACAACACCGGATTTGATACCGCGTGAACGTTGCACTCCAAAGCCTAAAATTTCCATAGAATGCGTACGACCATGTAAATAATGCGCATGCTTCAAAGGACGCAAACAAGCAATAAGACAAACAATCTTACTTGAGCCGACATCAAGAACCGTCAAAAAACGTGTTTTACGTCCCCCCAGATGGTGTGACCTGAGTAACATCATAGGTTCCCTGCCTTTCGTACTTTTAAAATACGCTCTTCTTCTGCCACAGCAGCACGACGACGCTCCAACGCTTCGTCTGACAAAGAAACTGTAACGCGGTCAAAAAGACGCAGATCAATCCTGAGAACATCACGAGAAAAAAGATCTTGTACTGTACCTGTCTTCATCAAAGAAGCAAGTCGTTCAAGTGCGCCATTTTCAGGCAACATAACGCGTACCCCATTATCCAAGACAAGATCCCAACGCCGATCGCCCACCCGCACAAAAGCACGAACACGATTGTAAACTTCTGGATATACAGACAGCGCTTGAATAAACATTTTAGCAGAATTTTGCGCCCCCTGACCAACGACAAGAGGCAAATCCCGAACATTTCCCCCTTTAAAGGGCACAATAACACGGCCTGTACTATCAACAACATCCACCACGCCATCATGCTGCCAAATGGCATAAGGTTCACGCTCCACGAGAGAAATACGCACACGATTGGGATAAATCTTCTGAATATTGGCAGATTGAACCCAAGCCTGTTTTTCTAAAAGAGAACGCGCCCTATCAACATTAAAAGCGAATATAGATTGCGCAGCTTCAAGCTCTAAAATTTTTAAAATTTCCTGTTTTACCAATCGCTTATTACCACTGATATCAACATCGGTAACCACAAAACCAACATCCGATACCGCTGCCTTCATCACCATTCCCATATGACCACTTGATGAAAGCCCATAAAGCACCGTAATAAAGAAAAACAAGACAACAACAAAAGAACCGAAATGGCGTGGAACATGAATATTAATAAAGAAAAACTCAAACATAAACCGAAGAAAGCGACGATATAGTCGTGGCAAAGCTGGCACTAACAGCACCTCCATCGGAACATTTATTTTATTAACATTCAACGCATACATGACGCGTCCTCCACCATCCACTGAACAATATCGCCGTAAGTACGACCACTTGCTTTTGCAATATCAGGAACAAGAGAAGTACATGTCATACCGGGCTGAGTATTAATTTCAAGCCAAACCAATTCTCCCGTTTCCTCATTAAAACGAAAATCAGAACGACTAACGCCTCGACAACCTATCGCCTGATGTGCTGCTAAAGACATTCTTTGCACATTTTGGTAAATATTTGATGAAAGTTGTGCAGGACAAATATGACGAGAACCACCAATTTTATATTTTGATTCATAATTATAGAATTGAAAGTGCGGATCAGGAAGAATTTCACAAACATCCAGCACTTCATTTCCCAAAACAGCACAAGTAAGTTCACGACCAGGAATATATTTTTCAACCATCACCTCATCTGCATAACTCCACTCAGTCGCTACAATATGACGTGGTGGTGAAAGCTCATTTTCCTTTACAATCACAACCCCAAAACTCGACCCTTCGCATACAGGCTTAACCACATAAGGAGGCTCCATAGGATGCTCCCGCCCAATAGCAAAACGATTCATAACAACAGAAGGTGCAACTGAAATCCCAACGCTCGCAGCAATAATTTTTGCACGCCCCTTATCCATCGCCAATGCAGACGCCATCACTCCAGAATGCGTATAGGGAATTTTTAAATATTCAAGAATACCCTGAATACAACCATCTTCACCAAATAAACCATGTAATGCATTGAAAGCGACATCAGGTTGCAATTGTTCAAGAACAGAAGCGATATGGCTATCAACATCCACCCGACTCACACGATATCCCTGTGCTTCAAGAACATCAGCGCAAGCATTACCTGAAGATAAGCTTACAGACCGTTCGGAAGAAATCCCTCCCATTAATACAGCTATATGCTCATCTTTCATAACAACTTGCCCTCTTATGTCTACTAGATATAGACTACATAAAAACCACTAACACCATATACGGGAAATGCTAAGATTTATCCTTGCGAATCAATAGCCTAGCATTTTGCATAATGAATCAGACTGAAGCGCATGACGCAAGAGTTTCTTTGTTAATTTATTGATTCTTAATGGATTTTTTTCATTATCTCTTTGAAATGACTCAATTTTTTATTACCAATTTTTTATACACCGAATCAATTAATGAAACGGGTCAAAAGAGGGAACAATACGTCCTTGTTTAAATTGACCAATACGTTGTATTTCCCACTGTAAAAGGTGGGCTGAATGAGCAAAAACACGAGCACGCACTGCCTCTCCCAAAGCTTCAAGATCATAACCTGTTGCGTGCCCAGTATTGATCATAAAATTACAGTGCATTTCACTCATCTGAGCTCCACCAATCTGCAAACCACGGCATCCTGCTTCATCAATAACACGCCATGCAGATGTATTTTCAGGATTTCTAAAAGTTGAACCACCTGTTTTTTCGCGAACAGGCTGTACTGTTTCTCGATGCAGTGCAACTTCATCCATAGCAGCACGAATATTGTCATACTTTCCTAATTCACCTTCCAACAAAGCAGCGGTAAAAATAAGATCTTCAGGAACGACACAATGGCGATAAGAATAGTGCATATCCTTGAGACTTAAAATATGACGCTGTCCTCTACGATCAAATGCATAAACCTCAACAACACGAGCAGCCGTTTCAACACCATTAGCTCCTGCATTCATTTTGAGAGCCCCTCCAAGACCACCAGGAATACCATAATAAAAATGAAAACCTGCAACTTCAGCTTCTAGCGCTGCTGCTGCTAAATGTTTATCCGCGGTAGCAGCACCAACCAAAAAACGCTTTGCAGAAACTTGTCGTATTTGCCCGAAACCTTTGGCTGAAAGACGAATAACAACACCAGGAATTCCTCCATCACGCACCAAAAGATTAGAACCAATCCCTACAATTGTTATAGGAATAGATTCAGGCAAATTTTGCAGAAAAAAGGCTAAATCTTCTTCATCAGCAGGCTGATAAAAAAGCTCTGCTAGCCCACCTGTGCGAAACCACGTTACCTTACGCATATCCATATTAGGCGTAAGTTTTCCTTTTACTCCGCAAAACAGCAGTTGCAATCGCGCGAACAGCGCCTCACCATCAATCTGTTGAAAGTTCATCATTTCCATCAAGTACCGCCAACTGATGAGGCAACGCACAAGCCCATTGTGTGATATTACCAGCACCAAGAAAAACAACATAATCCCCAGACTGGGCAAATGTAGAGACAATAGAAACAACATCTTCCAGACCGTGAATCAAACGCACATCACGATGACCAGCCATTTTAATATGTTCCACCAATTCTCTAGCTCCAAAACCAACGATTGGCTCTTCACCAGCTGCATAAACGGGTGCAATGAGCACTGTATCTGCATCATTAAAACAAGCAGCAAAATCATCAAATAAATTAGACAAACGTGAATAACGATGGGGTTGTGCAATAGCAATCACGCGCCCTTTTGCACTCTCACGCGCAGCACGTAAAACAGCCTTTATTTCAACAGGATGGTGCCCATAATCATCAAATATTTCAACGCCATGCCAACTTCCTGTTTGCGTAAAACGCCGTTTTACTCCAGCAAATTCTGCTAGTCCCTTTTTTATAGCTTCATTTGCAATACCAAGTTCATGAGCAATTGCAATTGCCGCCGTTGCATTAGAAATATTATGTTGCCCAGACATGGGCAAAGTCAAATTTTTCAACTCAGTCTTTTTCCCTGTCTTGCGTGAACGAATAAGAACATCAAAATGCGTTTTTTGACCATCCATCGAAAGATTTAAAAAACGGACATCTGCTTGTGGATTTGCGCCATAAGTAATCACCCAACGATCATCAATACGGCTAGCCAACGATTGAACCTCTGGATGATCAAGGCATAAAACAGCAAAGCCATAAAAAGGAACGTTTTCTACAAACTTCCGAAAAGCTTGACGCAAAGCCGAAAAATTTCCATAATGATCCAAATGCTCAGCATCAATATTGGTAATAACCGCAATATCAGCAGGCAATTTTAAAAATGTACCGTCACTCTCATCGGCCTCAACAACCATCCAATCACCCTCCCCCATACGAGCATTGGTGCCATAAGCATTAATAATACCGCCATTAATCACTACCGGATCAAAACAACCAGCATCAAGAAGTGCTGCTATCATGGATGTAGTTGTTGTTTTACCATGTGTACCTCCAACAGCAATTGCCCGACGAAAGCGCATAAGCTCCGCGAGCATTTCCGCACGCCTCACCAGTGGCAAATGCTGCTCTTTCGCAGCAATATATTCAGGATTTGTTTTCTTAATAGCTGTAGAAAATACAACAACCTCTGCATTCCCTAAATTTTCAGGATGATGACCTATATGAATGGTAATTCCTTTTTTCCGTAAACGCTCTACATTTGCGCTATCAACCTGATCTGATCCTTGAACTTTATAGCCAAAATTATGAAAAACCTCTGCAATTCCACTCATACCAATACCACCGATTCCAACAAAATGGATCACACCTATATTAAGCGGCATTTTCATCAAAAAACTCCTCTTTTATATCTGATAATGAGCGCCCTGCAATCAATGCTTCAGCCATATCAGCAAGGCGAATAGTTGCACGAGGTTGTCCAACTTTTTTTGCAGCAAGCGCCTGCTTTTCTAATAAGTGTGGCTTACAACAAGCTTCTGTTAAGAGAGCAGCAAGTCTTTGTCCGTTCAAATCTTTTTCTGATACAATTTGAGCTCCCCCCACACGCGCAAGCAATGCAGCATTTGCTGCCTGATCATGATCTAAAGCATGGGGATAGGGAACAAGCAAAGCAGGCCGACCAATAACAGCTATTTCACAAACAGATGAGGCACCAGCACGTGATAAAATGAAATGAGACCGTGCCATACGCTCAGCCATATCATCAAAAAAAGAGGCAACTTCTGCTTGCACACCTAACTCGTGATAGGTTTTTATTAACTCTTCAGCTTCACCTCGAACTTGCTGAACAATTCGTAAGCGTTTACGTATCCCCTCATCCAACAAAGTAACTGCTTCAGGAACAATTCGTGAAAAAGCAGAAGCCCCTTGGCTTCCACCAAAAACCAAGAAATGAAAGGGATCTTCATTTGCAGAAGGATGATAAGGAACTTCTGCTGCTTTAAGAACAGCCTCACGCACAGGATTTCCTGTCAAAAATATTTTATGAGCGTAAGCATTATTTTGCGATAACAAACCACCTGCTATTACACGCACAAAACGTGCTAACGCCCGATTAGCACGTCCCATAACGGCATTCTGTTCATGAATAAATGTTACCCGCCGCATGAAAGCAGCAACAACAACAGGAGGAAAGCTAGGATAGCCTCCAAATCCACCGACAAGAACAGGACGCAGTTTATAAAAAAGCAGCAAAGATTGCCTCATTCCCCTTAACAAAGTCCAAAATGTTTTTATCAATGCAAAAGGATGACGTCGTGTAAATGTTGCCGATGAAATAATATGTGTGTGCGTTTCATCAAAGCAGCGTACAAAACCTTGAGCCCTTCCATCCGTTGCCAAATGAACATCATATCCACGCTGTCTTAATTCAGCAGCAAGAGCTTCAGCAGGAAAAAGATGTCCTCCTGTACCACCAGCCACCAAAACCACAACTTTTTTATCACTCATAAGCGGTATCCAAAACAGAAGGAGAAGAAAAAGCTGAAAGGCGTGCTTCTGGCCAGCGACGTGTTAAACTAAGCAAAATCCCCATCGAAAATGCAATCGCCATCATAGAGGAACCACCATAAGAAATAAACGGCAATGTCATACCTTTTGGAGGTATTAAATGAAGATTAACAGCCATATTAATCGCTGATTGAAAGCCAATCATCATCGCTATACCAGTAATACCAAGACGTATAAATGAATCACGCGTATTCATTGCTATATACAATGAGCGCATAACGATAAAGCCAAACAGCATCATAATGAAAAGACAAAGGATAATACCATATTCTTCAGCAGCAACGGAAAACACGAAATCTGTATGGCTATCAGGAATGATACGTTTTACCGTCCCCTCTCCTGGACCTTGCCCAAACCAACCACCATTCAAAATAGCTTCACGTCCAACATCCACCTGAAAGGTATCACCTTCGCCTGTCAAAAAAGCATTGATACGTTCGCGGACATGGTGCAGAGAAAAATAAGCAAAAACAATTCCTAGCAATCCTAAAATGACAAAGAGAAAAATAACAGTAAGAGGCACACCAGCAACAAAAAACAGACCGCCCCATATTGCACTGATTAAAAGTGTTTGACCAATATCAGGCTGTAAAACGAGAAGCACACAACAAAAAGCATAAAGTACAGTAGCAAGCGTATAGCCAGGAATACCTCTACGCCTTATCTGTTCTGAAAAAAGCCAAGCAGACATCACCACAAAAGCGGGTTTCATAAACTCTGAAGCTTGTACAGAAAAACCAAACAGAGGAATCCAGCGCCGCGCTCCCTTTAATTCTGGACCAAAGAATAAGGTTGCAACCATAAGAACAAGCGTTACAACAAGCAAAAGAGCACATAAACGGCGAATATTACGAAGTGAAAAAAAAGAAACAGTAATCATCGTAAAAAACGCTGGAATACTAAAAATGATATGCCAGCGTACAAAATAAAAACTATCCGCTATGCCGATTTTTTTTGCGATAGTGGGACTCGCAGCAAAAGACAGCATGATGCCAATCCCCATGAGAATCAAACAAGCAGCAAAGATAGAGCGATCAATCGTCCACCACCAATTAGCAATTGGGTCTCTATCAGCACGCGTAACCATCATATCTACCTTATCTTTGTCATAATTCTCTTCAAAGCGATATGGTTCCCACTCCCTGTAACATACACTTCAAAAACTAAATTACACAAAAAAAGATTCCGGAGTATTAACGTGAAAAGGCTTTTTTAAAATTCATGTTTCTTTTAACTGCATAACAAAAGAAACAAATTCTTCCCCACGCTCTTCATAATTTTTAAATTGATCATAACTTGCACAAGCCGGTGAAAAGAGGACCACAACCTCTTTCGCCTTACAGAGCCTTGCATCAGCAGCAGCTTCACGCACCGCATGTTCCAAAGTTAAGCTCATTGAAACAGGAAAAGAACATCCAATAACACCGGCAAATTCTTCTGCTGCACTCCCAATTAAATAAGCTTTGTGAATTTTATGAAAAAATCCTCTAAGAGAATCAATTCCACCTTCTTTTGGCAGCCCCCCAACAATCCAAAAAATATCATGAAAAGCAGAAAGTGCGGGAGAAGCTGCATCGGCATTAGTTGCCTTGCTATCATTGATAAAGAGAACTGATCCCATTTGACGCACCTGCTGCATACGATGAGGCAACCCTTGATAACTTGCTAAATACTGATTTATATGTGGATCAGTTATTTTTAAAGCCTGTAATGTCGCTAATGCCATAAGAGCATTTTGCGCATTATGACGACCGCGCAATGCCGTCATAGATGCGAGATCTGCCAACATCTGAGGCTGTCCTTGACAAACAGAAAAGAGCTTAGTTCCATCCGCATAAAAACCATTTTCTAGCAAATGTTCCTTGGAAACTGCTTCAACGTGATGACCTTCATCAAGCAATTGTTTATACAAAGCCTGACAAGATGCATCATCTACTGAAATAAAAGCACGAGATGCTCTAGCAACGAGATGTCTTTTGGCTTCCACATAATGCGCAAAACTACCATGGCGATCGATATGATCAGGTGTTAAATTCAATAAAATCCCAATAGTTGGTCGAAGAGAAGGAGTAAGATCAATTTGAAACGATGAACATTCAATCACATAAATACGTTTTTTTACAAATGGCTTAAGCATCAATATTGCTGTTCCAATATTTCCGCCCATCTGCACATCATAACCCATTTGTTCTAATAAATGCGTAAGTAAAGCTGTCGTTGTCGACTTCCCATTTGTGCCGGTAATAGCAATAAACGGAACATCCCTATCACAAAAACCATAATGCTGTAAAAAACGATAACGTGCACGCACAAATAATTCAATATCGCCAATAATTTCTATATTTGCTTGACGCGCTTTTTCAACAACCCAATGAGGTTTCGGATAAGTTAAAGGAACACCGGGAGCCAAAATCAATGCAACAAACTCTGACCAATCTTCATGACGAAGATCTCTCGTTGGAATATCTTTCTGAAAAGCCTCTTGTATGCTGGAAAGATTATCATCCCAAGCAACCACTTGCGCACCACCACGCATCAACGCTTGTGCAGCTGCTAATCCTGATTGCCCTAATCCAAACAGGACAACTTTTTTTCCCTTATAACATGTAACAGAAATCAAAGCTTTACCGCAATTTAAGTGTTGAAAGACCAATCAATGCAAGCACGATCGAAATAATCCAAAAACGTATCACTACTTGGCTTTCCGTCCATCCTTTTTTCTCAAAATGATGGTGTATCGGAGCCATGAGAAACACACGCTTTTTGGTTAATTTAAAATAACCAACCTGAATAACAACTGAAAAACCTTCTAGAACAAAAAGTCCTCCAATAAGCGCTAAAACAATTTCATGCTTGGTGGCGACAGCAACACTACCCAATAGTCCACCAAGAGCCAACGAGCCAGTATCCCCCATAAAAATAGCCGCAGGTGGTGCATTAAACCATAAAAAGCCAAGACCTGCACCAACAACAGCGCCCAATAAAACAGCTAATTCACCTGTTCCTGAGACATAATGAATTTGTAAATAATCAGCAAAATTAATATTACCAGAAAGGTAAGCAATCAGAGCAAAAGACAAAGCAGTAACCATGACAGGAACAATAGCAAGTCCATCAAGACCATCCGTCAAGTTAACCGCATTACCCGTTGCAACAACAACAACAGCAGAAAAAGGAATAAAAAACCAACCCAAATTGATGAAATATTCTTTCAAAAAGGGCAAAGCTAATCCCGGCGTGCCAACTTGTAAGAATATAAAAGCAGCCATTGCCGCAACAAGAAACTCCAAACTTAACCGTGCTTTACCAGAAAAACCTTTATGTGTTTGTTTTGTAACCTTAAGATAATCATCATAAAAGCCGATTACTCCAAAACAAAGCATAACAAACAGCGATACCCAAAAATAAATATTTGATAAATTACACCACAAAAGCGCAGATACCACAATGCCCGTTAAAATCATCAGCCCACCCATAGTAGGTGTTCCCGCCTTTTTAAAATGCGTTTGAGGTCCATCAGCGCGAATAGGTTGCCCTTTTCCCTGCCGCAATTTAAGAGAGGCAATAATGCTAGGACCAAACAAAAACACAATAAGCCCAGATGTAAGCATAGCTGCTATAGTGCGAAAAGTAATATAACGAAAAACATTGACTCCTGGAAGCCAATCACTAAGCAAAGATAAAAACAGCATCATGATATAAAAAAACCTATTTCAACGAGAAAGAAACAACCTTATAGCGATCAAGCAATGCCCTCACAATATCTGATGAATAAAGACTATTGGATGACTTGATCATAAGCAGATCTCCATGGGAAACTTCTGCAAAAATAAGCGGTAAAATTTCTTCAGCATTTTCAGCATAGTGAACCTTCACAGAGGCAGACAGATCAGAGGACAAAAACTTCATTGCCTCACCAAATAAAAAAACGGGATTAGCACCAGAAAGAGAGACTGGCTTTACTAAATCACGATGGAGTTTTTCACTATAAGCACCCAACTCCAGCATATCACCCAAAATAGCAATTCGCCGACCACAGCTCCCTACCGGCCCTATAGCAAGCAAATCAAGAGCCGCACACATAGATGCAGGATTTGCATTATAGCTTTCATCAATTAAAGAAAATTCGCCCCCATTTGGTAAAGCCAATCTATAACGAATACCACGCCCCTTCTGAAGAGCAAAACCACTTAAAGAAAGTAAAATGGATTCCAAATCAACACCAAGAGCATCACAAACAGCAATAACCGCTAAACTATTTTGTACAATATGCCGTCCAGGAGCTCCAATTTGAATTTCTCTCTCTTGCCCCAAAATACGGACAGTCACAAAGGAATTCTCTGTGAGAAGACGTATATCTCGAGCCTGATAATCAGCGTTTTGAGTCTCACCAAAGCTTAAGATTTTTTTCACACCACATTGCTTTGCTTTTTGGACTAAATAAGAAAAAAAATCACTATCTGTATTTAAAACAGCAATCCCCTCCTTATCCAGTCCTTCAAAAATTTCAGCTTTTGCATCAGCAATTTCCTCAAGGTTTTTAAAGAAACCCATATGCGCCGCAGAAATATGTGTAATGAGAACAATATGTGGATGAACCAACTTAACCAAAGGGCGAATTTCACCCTTATGATTCATACCAATTTCAAAGATACCATAATCACTCTCCTCAGGCATTCGTGCCAAGGTAAGCGGCACGCCCCAGTGATTATTCAAAGAAGCAGAATTAGCGTGAACCCTCCCAACAGCTGTCAACACTTGTTTGAGAGCTTCTTTTGTTGTTGTTTTCCCCACAGATCCTGTTACCGCAATAATTTTAGCCTTTGAACGCTTACGCGCAGCTTTTCCAAGCTTTTCTAAGGCTTGTAAAACATCAGGAACAACAATGAGTGGAGCAGATATTTTTTCCATATCCGCCAAACGATTTTCCGCAACAATAAGAACACCAGCACCTTGCTCATAAGCTTGCAGGGCAAAATCATGGCCATCAAGATGATGCCCCTTAATACAGAAAAAAATCTCGCCTTCTTCTAAAGTACGAGTATCGATAGAAACTCCAGAAAAAGTTTCTGGCAAACGCCCCACAACAAAACCACCGATTGCAGAAACAAGTGCTTGTTTATTCCATAAAGCTGTCATTTAATCCGTTCCTGTAAAGCCTCAATCACTTTCAAGCGATCTGAAAAAGGATATGTTTTTTGCCCTATAATTTGACCATTCTCATGACCTTTTCCAGCAATGATTAATGTATCCCCTGCTTTTAATAGCCCAATTGCATAAGCAATAGCCTCACCACGATCTGCTATTTCGATGGCTTTGGGCGCTGCTTGTAAAATATCTTGACGAATTTTTTTTGGTATTTCCGTGCGAGGATTATCATCCGTTACAATGACAATATCAGCTTTATTTTCTGCGATTTTTCCCATCAAGGGTCTTTTTCCTTGATCACGATCACCACCGCAACCAAAAACAAGGATCAAACGTCCTTGCGTAAAGGGACGAACAGAAAGCAATACCTGTTCTAAAGCTTCTGGTTTATGCGCATAATCGATATAAACAGGAGCATTATTCTCTGTCTTTCCAACCAACTCTAACCGCCCAGGTGCTCCCTGCAAACTTTCCAAAGAACGAAACACCTTATCTGGAGAAACACCTGTTGCAATTGCGAGTCCCACCGCCATAAGCGCATTGGTCACCTGAAAATCTCCCGCTAAAGGCAAATCAAATGTATAGATATCGTTTTCCACACGACACTCAACACACTGTTTTGAACGTTGATGCTCAACACGATTAATAGTGATAAATTGCCCTTTACGCCCAACTGTTAAAACACGACGGCGTGCTTTCTTGACGGTATCAATAACCTTTTGCGAATAAATATCATCGGCAAAAATCAGAGCAGGAGCATCTTCAGGCAAAAGCGTATCAAACAGCCTCATTTTAGCACATAAGTAATCCTCTACACATGCGTGATAATCCATATGATCACGCCCTAAATTGGTAAAGGCGCCAGCAGTTAAATGGACCCCATCAAGTCGATTTTGATCAATTCCATGCGAAGATGCTTCAAGGGCAGCATGAGTAACACCCTCATGAGCAATTTCAGAAAGAAGACGTTGTAAAATAACTGGATCAGGTGTTGTAAGAGAACCGTAATCATTCCGATGAGGAGAAATGACACCTACCGTTCCTATACTTGCCGCACATAATCCAACGTGAGTCCAAATCTGCCGAATGAAAGAGACAACAGATGTTTTACCACTTGTCCCTGTCACAGCAACGACCGTTTCAGGTTGAGAACCATAAAAACGTGCCGCTGCTATTGCTAAACTATGACGAACATTACCAACACGTAAAAGGGGAACAGATAAATCCTTAAAGACAACATGAGAATCTGTCACAATTGCTCGTGCACCACGTTTTAGTGCATCATTAATATAGTGTTTGCCATCAGCTTGATTTCCTTGAATAGCTACAAAAACATAACCTGGCAAAACTTGCCGAGAATCTGCAGTTATTCCTGTTATTTCCATTGAAGAAAGCTTTTCATCTTCAAAACATTCTGCAAAAACTGTTCCAAACAACATGATAACGTACCTTTATCTTAATTCTGTCGTTGCTTAACAAATTTCGAATTGTTCTTTGTGCTCAAAAGAGGCTCGTATTCTTTTTCGAAATCTGGTTTTATTCCCAAAAAACTCGCTGAACGGCGGATGATATTAGCAAGCATTGGCCCTGCATTCATTGCTGCTGTTGCTGAACGCTGCCCCTCTTCAGGTTGAGGCTCATCGATAATAGTTAAAACAACATAAGAAGGATTTTCTATAGGAAAGGCAGAAAGGAAACTATTAAAATTTTTTGTTTTAGAATATTTTCCATTTTCAACTTTTTCAGCTGTTCCTGTTTTACCACCAACACGATAACCTTCTACTTTTGCATTACGTCCAGAACCTATATTGCTATTTAATTTATAAAGATAACGCATATTTTGACTAGTTTTGGCCTGTAAAACTTTTTTCGCATGTTGCAAAGCTTGTTCTTTTGTGCGTTTTAAAAAAGTAGGATCAATCCACCAACCATCATTCATAAGAGCAGCAGCACCTACAGCTGTTTGCAAAGGCGTTGTTGCCATACCATGCCCAAAAGAAATCGTCATAGAATGGATATCCTTCCAATGATGTGGCACGACAGGATGGGCGACCTCAGGCAATTCTATTGTCAATCGATCAAGTAAACCAAGTCGTTTTAAAAAATCACGATGTCCGTCAATTCCTACCGCCAAAGCCTCCTTAGCAGAACCAATATTGGAAGAATAAATAAAAACTTCCCAAACTGTTAAGGGACGATTTTTTCCATGGAAATCACGAATGAAGTAATTTTTACTTGCCTGAATAGGGTTTGAAGCATCAATAACACTATTCAAATGAAAAAGTCCTGAATCAAGTGCCATTGCGGTTGTAAAACTTTTAATAATAGATCCCATTTCAAAAGTCCCAGCTGTCATTCTATTAAAACGATCACTTTTCAGAGCATCAGCAGGATTTCCAGGGTCAAAATCTGGAAGTGATGCCAAAGCCAAAACTTCTCCTGTGTGGATATTTAAAATAACAGCTCCTGCAGCAATCGCTTTATAACGCTTCATGGCCTTAACAAGTTCATCATGCACAATAGCCTGAAGTCGCACATCAATTGAAAGCTGAACTGGGTTTAATGATTCTTCTGTTGCAAGACCAGCAGCACGCAAAGCACTCAAGCCAGCATCATCAATATATTTTTCCATACCAGCTATGCCCTGATTATCAACATTCACCATGCCGAGAATATGCGAAACCATAGATCCACTTGGATAAAAACGACGAATTTCCGTACGAAAACCAATCCCTGGAATACCAAGAGCCATAATCCTTGTCTTTTGCATTGGCGTTAATCCACGCTGAATCCAAGAAAAGCTGGACTTTTTTTTGAGACGTTTATAAGTCTCCTGCCAATTGAGATTGGGCAAAACTGTTGAGAGCAATTCAATGGTTTCATCCACATCAATAATACGTCGCGGTTCAGCAAAAAGCGAATAAGTCTTAATATCCGTTGCCAATAAACGATTATTACGATCCACAATATCAGGTCGAGCAGTGGGCTGAACAGCCGTTGGCCCTTTTGCTTCTTCAATTTGCCCACCTTCAAGCCCATAAGAAATAAGACAAGCTCCTATAATACTATACAAAGCCAGAAAGCAGAACAAAGAAAAAAGCAAGCGTGGACGACCAGAATACGAGCGATAAACAGGAAAACCATCAAGATTGAACTGGTTATTATTTAAGCGCCTTTTCTTTTGCGAGAATGGAAAGGATAATTTCATCACCGCACGCCTTTTTGTACAACACTATTCATCTGAGAAGTACGATTATTCGCCAAAATATCTCGCCTTTCCTCCAAAATATTTCGTTTAATCACTTCTTCAATGGGATCATGTACACGCACTGGAATATCTTTAAACTCTACGATTTGGCGAGGCTGTATGATCTCCAAACCAAGCTCTTTTTGATAACGTTTTGCAAGTTTTTGCAGACGTGAAGGCTCTATCATCACAGCCCACTCAGCATGTAATAAACTCACCGTATTTTTCGCTGCAGCAATTTCATGTTCAAGATGGCGGATTTCGCTCATTCGCCTTTGGACATCATATTTTACCTTATAAGTAAGACCTGCCATACAAATCATAATGATCACTAAAATCATATCAAATGTGCGAAAAACTGTCATTTCTTGCCACCCTCAAAACTGGCAATTTCTGCGAAACCAAATAATTTCATATCTGCTGCAAGACTCTCCGCCTGTGTACGTACACCAATACGCAACTTTGCAGAACGTGAACGAGGGTTTTTTTGAAGCTCTTCTTCACTTGCAGTGATCACACCTTTAAACAAAGGAAAAAATGTTGCTGGAACCGTCTCTATTTCAGGAAGATAGCGTGATCTCACCCTCTCTCCTGAACGAGCAGAAAAAAATCTTTTGACCATACGATCTTCAAGAGAATGAAAACTCACAACACCCAAACGACCTCCTGGCTTCAAAACGCGTTCAGCAGCAAATAAACCACGCGCGAGTTCACCAATTTCATCGTTCACATAAATGCGAAGAGCCTGAAATACACGTGTTGCAGGATGAATGCGCTCTCCACTTTTGTACCCCACCAACGCTTCAATGGCATGGGCAAGGTCACCAGTACGCAAAAAAGGCTGGATAGAGCGACGTTTTTCAATCATTCGTGCAATTCGCCCCGCATAACGTTCTTCTCCTAATATTTTAAAAATACGCGCTAATTCATTACTTTTCAAACGATTGACAACATCACGAGCAGTAAAACCCGTCTGAGTCATTCGCATATCTAATGGACCATCTTTTTGAAAAGAAAAACCTCTCTCAGCCTCATCAAGCTGCATTGAAGAAACACCAATATCCAAAATAACAGCATCCACCTTCTCTTCAACGACGCTCTCCAACTTTGAAAACTCCATCTGCACTAAATGAAGTCGTGGAAAAAATTCATCAACAAGTGATTGTCCCGCAACAATAGCATAAGGATCACGATCAAGAGCAATAACCTGTGCGCCTGCATTTAACAAAGCACGCGTATAACCACCAGCACCAAAGGTGCCATCAATCACTCTTGCCCCAACCAATGGCGCAAGCCCAGCTAAAACTGGCTGTAACAACACTGGAATATGGCGTTCAGCTCTGTGACCTTGTTTTGTCAAAATAATCCGTCTTGATTTATGCTTATTTACAATAAACAGCTCTCACATGGAAACTGATATTAGAATAACCAAAACTTCACCTTTCACAATGAAAGAACATAAAGCCAAAGTTAGTCCAGCACATATCCTAACGCATTATACTTAAAGAAATGTTATGATTTTTTAAAAGGCTTTTTTAAAGTATACACTCTAAAAGCACCCATTGATTGCATAGAATAAGTCTGCGTACAACGCCCATTTTTTACAATAATCAATGAGATAAAACACATTCAGTCAAAAAAGATCAGTCGGCCTATAAGCCGGGTTCTGTATCATAAAGCTTACACTCTATATGGCAACCATTCATCTGGGACGGATGTTACCATCCGCCTCGTGCAACCTACCCGAATGACTCGCTTGGAAACCAGCTGCAAGTTAAGTCTTGCGCGTCATTTCTATTTGGTCTTGCTCCCGGTGGGGTTTACCTTGCCACATTCATTACTGAATGCGCGGTGGGCTCTTACCCCACCCTTTCACCCTTACCTATAAAAATAGGCGGTTTACTTTCTGTGGCACTTTCCCTAGGGTCGCCCCCGCCGGGTGTTACCCGGCACCGTTTTTCCGTGGAGCCCGGACTTTCCTCACCTGTCCCCTTTAAGTATTGGACAAGCGCGGCTGCCCAGCCGACTGACATGGCACTTATAAAACATTTTTCATGACGTGAAAATAGTATCTCCAAGAATTTTTAGAGCAAATGCATCACTTTCAAGATCATTTTTATTTCAATGAAGCCAAATAAGTTTTTACTTTTGAGCAATATTTTGCTGAAATAGCATTCATTTTCTTTGCACCATGACCTGCATTATATTTAAGAATCGTACCACAGGTATTTCCACCACTGAGTTTATATGCCCGTGCCAAATAACGCATCCCATATTCAAGATTAGTCGCAGGATCGTAAAGATCTTGTACGGAACCATTAAAACCCAACCCTCGCGCCGTAGAAGGTTTAATTTGCATTAAGCCTATTTCACCAGCGGCCCCCTTTGTACGTGCCTTATAATTACTTTCAACTCTTACAACAGCATGAGCCAAATTAACAGGAACATTATGCTTATTTGCAAATTTCTGAATAAGGGACTCATAAGGACGCACAGAAATCTTAGGAGCACTATTCACTGAGTTTTCACTTGATCCTGCAACATTGAAGACAGTATGAGCAAAACTGATATCGAATACAAAAAATACAGCAAATGCTGCATTTAAAAAGACTTTCAAAAATTGCATTTTCTCTCTCTTTATTAAGACATTCTTAAATCCTAGCCGTAATGACTTTACCGATGTACTTTACAGAAAAAAAAAGCTAAAGAGCGGCTTGAAAATGAAAATATTAAGACAATTTCAAGATATTTTTTATAACAAAAGAAAATCTCTTAAAAAATAATATATACTTCTTTATTTCATAAAATATAAAAACAAAAAGAAACTCTATAAGAGATTTAAACCTAATAAAAATACGATAGAGATTACCCATTTTTCATACATCTATCATACGGCTTACTTGTAGTAAAAAAACAGCATTTAAAATACCGCTGTTCATTCTTATACAGAATTTCTAAAAGCTTTCATTAAAATCAATCGCTCATTACAAAAAGCGACACAGAACAAAAGTCTTTCACCGAACACTTTTGATATTTCAGAATATTTAATGAGAAAGAGAAACCGTTACCCACTTGCTCCATACACAGCTAAACACCCACAGCAGAAAACTTCTGCTAGAAAAGCCAGGGAGCAAAATCGGTCATTCCAATGGAATTCACCTAAATACACACTAAAAAACACTTTTGAGCCTATAATAAAGCTTCGTAATCATTTTCTCTGTTTTTTATTCTATAAAGAAACAGGAATCCGAATACCCTCTAAATAAAAATTTATAACGCCTATCCCTCTCTCAATATTTCACGCATATATTATAATCGGTTTATCTCTAAATACTTATCCCTCTCTTTAGGAAACATACCAAATAGTGCAATCCTTCTCATGCTTTTCAAAAAACGCAAAAAATGTGAGAAAACTTTATAAAATCAATTGCAAATATACAACTCGTGAAAGACATAGCTAAAAATAAGCATCCACAATGGAAGAATGAGAAATCGCTTTTGATAGAATAACAGCAACAATCCTACCTAATTTCTGAGCCTGCTCACTGTTTTGACCACTTGCAGAAGCAAGAGCAATCATGTCATGGCGCACTTTCTCAATTAATTTCTTTTGTTGCTCCGGCTTCAGCTTAGAGAGTTGCATAATAACATTGGGAAAAGATACTGCAAATTTTTCTAGAAGCACTTCCTCTGTGATATTAACTTGGGAAGAAGAAAAAGAACGACCGAACAAAAATTTATAAACTGCAACATTCCGAGAAACGAAAAGGCTAGCGATAAAAACGGAAAACACAAAAAAAATAAAAACGATACGACTTTCGCAAAATCTCATTATCTCTTAACCTAAAGATCACAACAGACAAAGCACCCCTCAACCTCATATCCATTGCACTTTAAAGAAAAAAATCGCCTTATCATCGATAAAAAGAATAGTACCTCAGCCAAACAAATTGAACCTCACCCTCTCAAACGCTACATACTGCTATTGCATCCCCCAAAAATCAATACCACTCCCTTAAAGCCTGGCTGAGGATTTCCTCAGCCAGGCAAGACAATCTAGGGGATCCACGCGGGGGGGGGGGGGAGGAGGTTCCCCGATCGTCTTCTCACATCAACCACTAAGTGATCAATGCAATATTCTTGCTATGGAATAAAATGTTTTAAACAACAAGAAATTCTTATCACCTTCTATGCAAAAAAACATAAAAAAATTATAAATCGTTTAAAAATGGAAAAATTTAGGCAAAAAATATTTAAAATGATCCAATTTGAAGCAATTTTATTTCAAGAAGAATGAAATAAGAATCTACAGTCATTATAATTTTCAATATTTTTTTAGAAATTTCTGTGATTATAAAAAACTTTAAAGTGTAAGCAGATTTTTCTGCATTTTACCTATGGTACAGATAAAACCTATAAAAACAGCAAATACTCGCTGAACAGTCTTTACCAAAACAATCAAAACACAAGCCTTTTAGCCCTTTAAAGATGGTACAAAAAAAAATGCCCCCCAACATCATTTACACCGAATCACTCACTATTGCTACCTAGAGTGATTAAAAGTTATTTTACAACCAAAAAAATCCAACGCATTATCATAAAAGACTATGATTCATAGAGATATTTTTTCTCCACATACTACTTTGTAGTTACTCTCTTGCAACATGATGCAATAGTCACTCTATAGTTGAAAATTGCTGTATTCTGTTCTTTATAAAGAGGATGAGCCAATAATTTTTTGCTGTTCACGTTTTGTATAAAATCATACCTCTCACAAAACCTTACCTGATGATACTGCTCACTCATCTACTTGCTTAAAGAGAGAGATTTCACTTTGCTTTTAAGTCCATTTTCTAGCCCTATTTGTGAAAGATACAAGACAAAACCATTAAAACCTGCATCTGTCCAGTGAGTGAAGCGACAAAGCAGAAACATTATTACACTTACCATCCCTCAACATTGAATTTGCTCTTGCATTAAAATAACGCTTCAAAAAGCATATCTTACCTCTTTCTTTAACAGTTGCACTCATACATTGCCCCCTTATGGGAACTCAATAAGCTTTCTGTGACCTGTATATCAAAAGGCTTGAAACGAGAAAACATCCCTATATTCACAATTTTCCTTGAAGTTATAAAACAATGAATGATCACTCATAAATTCAATATATTATCAATCACGTACTGTATCAACACACATTAAATGCTTCCAGAAAAAAACATCTCTGTAAGAATATCTTGAGTTATCCCCCATACTACCTCTTAAAACACCAGTAAATCGCGTGCAAAAACAATACCCCTTTAAAAACTCACCAAAGCCTCACCTTTCCTGCTTTTAATTAAAAAACAGAGAACAAAGCACGTTAAACAAAGATGATTTATGCAAAATCTACTTTTTTATCTTTGATATCATCTATGAGTAAACGTGGATCACGGGCAAGCCAAACTGTAGGCATAAACCCCTTATTATTTTCATTTTGCATAGGAGCAAGACAAAGCGTTTGTTCTAGAATAAGTCCAGCATTTTCAAGCCATTGTTCTATTTGTGCATCTGAAAATCCACGGTACATATGGGCGTGGCAAACATGTGAAGAAGCAACTTTTTGCCCAACAAAATCTACAATCAACAAACGCCCATGAGGGCGCAAAACACGCGCCACCTCATGAAGAGCCATCTCAGGGTTGTCAAGAAAATGAAGAACCCAATGAAGAAAAACCACATCAAAAGTTTTCTCCCCAACAGAAAGATGCAAAACATTGCTTTCAAGCTCCACTTCAACACTATGCCTATAAAGATCTGAAAATAATTTTGAGACAGCATCTGTCTCCATACCAAGAGTGAGCATAGTCTCAAACAGTTCATCGCCAATAATTTCAAGTAAAGCACTTTCCACAACCTGATCGGCAATATAGGATAACCGTAAAGCCTTCCACTCTGCTTTTTTTCGTAAAAAATGTTCTTTCCCCACTCTTTGGCGCTGTTTTCTTACCTCCACTAAACGTTCTAAATCACGCACTAACATTACGTCATGCTTTGGCAATGCTGAAATAACAGCCATCACAATGTCTTTGCTTAAACAATTATAACAAAACTTAAAATAATTCTCTCCCCCCTTCTGATAGCATGTCACCAACCACGCCTTACGTAATAAATGGAGATGCCGTAAGACATGCGATTGCGGCTGTGCCAAGATAAAAGTAAGATCAGAAATTGTTAAATCTTCTTGACACAACAGCGCTAAAATACGCAAACGACTTACTTCTGCCATCGTTTTCAGCAACTCAATCATTGCATCTAAACTTACTGTCTTGTTCATCAATATTCCTTAACTCAGATAAACATTTATTCTAACGAATAGAAAATCAAGCAGAAGGCATAAGGTTGCATAAGACTGTGTGGATTGTTGTTATAATAATATGAAAAATGAACAGTTCCTCCCAGCGCTATTTCCTCAAGATAATAGTGACACACCTTATAGAGCAATCACAAAACTCTCTGTAAAAACTTATAACCCTCCACGATAATGTAACGAATAAGAGAGATTTATATATGTTATTATGTATTATCAGTATCTCAAACATAATAAAATATTCTGTAAAGAATATAATAAGAATTCTAAGCTTTCTTTGTTATCTCAGAAGTGAAAAACAAAATTTACCCTATGGTATACTGTTTTAAACACAAAGAAGACACCAGCAACCACCATCATTTTCTCAAATCAAGCTTAAACAAGATAAAAAATTTTAGCGCGTAAGAGGCTTATAATTAACACGCTTAACATTGAGGGACTCTGCACCAAAACGGCGAATCTTATCAGCCTCATATTCGGCAAAATTACCTTCGAACCATTCCACATGGCCTTCACCTTCAAAAGCCAAAATATGCGTTGCCAATCGATCAAGAAACATACGATCATGCGATATGATAACCGCACAACCAGCAAAATTTTCCAATGCATCTTCCAATGCAGCTAATGTTTCAGTGTCAAGATCATTTGTTGGTTCATCAAGGAGAAGAACATTGCCTCCCTCTTTTAAAAGCTTAGCCAAATGAACGCGATTACGCTGCCCCCCTGATAAATTTGCCACCTTTTGCTGTTGATCTGCTCCCTTAAAATTAAACGCACCGCAATAAGCGCGACTATTCATTTCATATTTGCCTAATTTAATAATATCATTTCCACCAGAAATTTCTTCCCAAACAGTTTTATCACCTGCCAATGCATCACGACTCTGATCAACATAACTCATGTAAGCTGTTTCCCCAATACGTATTTGACCTGAATCTGGCTGTTCTTGGCCCGTCAGCATTTTAAACAGAGTAGATTTTCCCATCCCATTAGCCCCAATGACTCCAACAATCCCTCCAGCAGGAAGCTTAAAAGAGAGGTCATCAATTAACACACGCTCACCATATGCTTTAGAAAGATGATCAACTTCAATGACAACCTGCCCCAATCTCTCTCCAATAGGAATAATAATTTGTGCCTCTCCAGGACGGCGCTCCCGTGCTGCCTGCACCAATTCATCATAGGCTTTAATCCGAGCCTTTGATTTTGCTTGGCGCCCTTTTGGACTAGAAGCTATCCACTCTTGCTCACGTGACAATGCACGCTGACGCGCAGCCTCTTCACGACCTTCCTGAGCCAAACGTTTGGCTTTTGCCGCCAAATAAGCAGAATAATTCCCCTCATAAGGAATACCTTTACCGCGATCTACTTCTAAAATCCAACCTGTGACATTGTCGAGAAAATAACGATCATGGGTTACCAAAAGTACCGCGCCAGGATATTCACGCAGATGTCTTTCAAGCCAAGCTGTCGTTTCTGCATCCAAATGGTTTGTCGGCTCATCCAAAAGCAATAAATCAGGTTTTGACAAAAGCAATTTACATAGAGCAACGCGCCGTTTCTCACCTCCTGACAGCTTTATCACACTCTCATTGGCAGGCGGACAACCAAGAGCAGCCATAGCCATTTCTACTTGACTTTCTAAATCCCAAAGATTTTGACTATCAATAATATCTTGCAGCTGAGCGCTCTCATCAGCCGTTTCTTCACTATAATTCATCATCAATTCATTATAACGCTCAACAATTGCCTGCTTATCTGCAACACCTTCCATCACATTGCCACGCACATCCTTGCTCGTATCAAGAATAGGTTCTTGCGGCAAATAGCCACAACGTGCCCCTTCAGCAAGCCATGCTTCCCCCGTATATTCCTTATCGAGCCCAGCCATAATACGTAAAATTGTTGATTTACCTGCACCATTGGGTCCTAAAATACCAATCTTTGCATCTGGATAAAAAGACAAATGGATATTTTCTAAAATTTTTTTATTGCCATAAGCCTTATTAAGCCCAGCCATGTGATAGATAAATTGACGTGCCATAAATTTCTCTTTGATATTTTCGGTATTAAAAATCAGAAACTTGAAAAAAGTGCTTTCACTTTTTTCAACTACGCAGTAAAGAGTGCTTTCCTTGTATCAAAAGCCTCTCACTCTATATTGATACATTTTTTCTCATCTCACAAGCCCTACTACGGTTCTGCATGCAAAAAAACACCCCATCAAAAAATAGAGAACAGCTGTTTTTAGCTGTACCTGAAACATGCTATCAAACATCACCTCTTTTTTCTATACCCGATACAACATTGTGTTTTTATCGTATTAAACCGTCTTACCAATGTAATATGGTGCCCCATAAAAAGCTCATTCTCTATGCCCCTTCTTTTTTTGCCTTATGGGCTTTACACTATGCAGTAAAAAAGCCCGCTCTTTTTTCATTAATTTTGTGTTACGGAAAACAATGGACTTCACCTCTTTCTTTGATGGGACTTAAGCTGCGTTTACAAAACGATCGCCGTCTTATGGGATCTGACGTCCCAAGCCTTATGATCATGAAAGCTTTGCACCAACATATAGCAAGAAGTGACTATAGTGCACTCCCCATTGGAAGATGGTTACAGTTCGTAAAAAACTATAAAGCGAACTGTAAAAACTTATCCATACCTCTTTTTTGGCTTGATAATTATAAAGGTAATACCAATATCCGCCCAATTATCTCAAAACTTCAAAATAAAATATAACTTTTTAAAAGTACCACATAAAGTAAGTCTCCCACAGGAATATGTCTATGAAAAAAAAAGCCTTAATCGTCATTGATGTTCAAAACGACTTTCTACCAGGTGGAGCACTTGCAGTACCACAAGGCGATATCATTATACCGGCTGTCAATAATCTCATAGACCACTTTGATCATGTCATTTTAACCCAAGACTGGCATCCTCAAAACCATTGTAGTTTTGCATCTTCCTACCCTGATAAAAAGCCCTATGATACCGTTGATCTTGACTATGGCTCTCAAATACTTTGGCCCGATCATTGTGTACAAGGAACCAAAGGAGCAGACTTTCATACATCTCTTAAAGTTGAAAAGGCGCAACTTATCCTTCGAAAAGGCTATAACCCAAAAATTGATAGCTATTCCGCCTTTTTTGAAAATGACCAGAAAACACCAACAGGCTTACAAGTTTATCTCAAAGAACACGGCTTCACAAAACTTGCTATGTGTGGTTTGGCAACAGATTTTTGTGTAGGACTTTCTGCACTTCACGCCATACAATGTGGCTTTAAAGTCAGCGTTTCATTAAATGCCTGCGCTGGCATTGATGTAAATGGTTCTCTCAATACAATGCTTAAACTTATGAACGAAACCGGTATAGAACTCTTAATGGCTTCCTAAAATCCCTTCTTCTTTTACCATTGCCATGTATAAAAAATTTTTAATTTACTTAGGTTAAAGATGCTTATTGAGATGATGACGCTTAAAACGAAGAGACGAATAAAATGCCATTCCAATAATACAAACTCCCACTAGTCCTGTTAACACTTCAGGAACAGATATAGTTGTTTGCAGATACATAATAACTGCGAGCACCAAAATGGCATAAAAAGCACCATGCTCTAAATAACGATAATGCAACAATATTCCAGATTCAACTAACATAATCGTCATAGAACGAACATAGAACGCCCCTATACCAAGACCAATTGCAATAATAAAAAGATTATGTGAAAAAGCAAAAGCACCAACCACCCCATCAAAAGAAAAACTAGCATCTAGAATTTCGAGATAAAGAAAGGCGCCTGCTCCCCCTTTTGTAACAGTACTAAGAGTCGTTTTAGGAGCATCCAAAAGTGAACTCACTGCTTCGATTCCTATAAAAGTCAAAAGTCCATAAAGCGCAGCAAGTAAGAAAGTTATTTTATCTTCTGTGACAATCTGTGTGGAAAAGAATAATATCAAAGCCAAAACAATTGCAACATCAATACCAACAAGCGTCCCCAATTTTTGAGCAGGTTTCTCTATCAAAGAAAACCAATGGACCTCTTTTTGCGAATCAAAAAAATATTTCAAACCGACCATCATGAGGAAAGTTCCTCCAAAAGCCGCAATCCCCATATGTGCATCTGTTAAAATTGCAGCATATTGATGTGGTTCCCATATTGCTAATTTTACTGCCGCAATTGGATTAATCCCAACAGCAACAGCAACCACGAGTAATGGAAAAACAATCCGCATCCCAAATACAGCCACTAAAATGCCCCATAGCAAAAAACGACGACGCCATACAAAATCCATTTTTCCAAGAACACGGGCATTGATAATAGAATTATCAAAAGATAAGGAAATTTCTAAAATTCCTAGCACACAGCAAATAAAAAAATATCTAAGAAAGCCGGTAATACTCCCTGTTTCCAACCAACCAATAATGCCTCCTAGAAAAAACCCAACAACTGTAAAAAAGAAAGCCCATCTAAAATAACCTAATAAGGTCATGATCATACCTCAAAATTTATTTTTCATTTATCTGTAGAGTGCACATCGAAAAATGGCATCTGTTCATAGAAAAATAACGACAACCTACACGGCGTGCTTATATGGAAATGCTCTTTAGAAAAAACAAGAGAAAAATTAAGTGATTCTCTCATTTTATAAAAAAATGAGTATCTACCTTAAATTAAGGTACAAACTAATCAGTTTAAAATGACTTTCTATCCACTAAAATTAAAAAAATAAAGGAAAATAAAGCTATAAATATTGACATTACATCATGAGATATTAATACATAGTGTGGCTTTATTTATCACAAGTCTATACCATGATGATTTACTGAGGGAGATAATTCGTGGCACGTCCTGAAACTGAATCAAAAACTATCTTTGGCAAACGTTTACGTTATGTACGTCTCGCTTTAGGAGATCCATCACGTGAAACCTTGGCTAAAAATTTTAGCATGACAAAAAACTCTATCGCTTTTTATGAACGTGGCGAAAGAGAACCCAATCTTAGTGTTTTACAAACATACCGTACGTTATACGGTGTCAATATTAACTGGCTTTTAACCGGACAGGGGAAAATGTTTGATACCGAATATACTAAAGGTGACTTTGACTGGAACTATTTTATAAAAAAAATCGAAGGACTCGAGGAAATTCTTGCCAATAGTGATCGTAGTGAAAAACCAAATCAGGAAAAAATCGATAGTTCTTACGAGAAATTGCAGCAATATTTGTCAAAGCAGGGCTTATCGAATAGTCTTAACCCAAAAGCTGCAACCTCTCTGATTGATATGAAAGCAAAAATGGCTAATTCCTATACCCTTAGCTTGTTCATTGATTTACTCATTCGAAGCGTATCTCAAAAAGAAATCACAGCTAATCAGTAAATATCCTGATCACAAAGGATATAAAAAAATGTAAACCTTTAATCAGCACGGAAAGAAGCATTTTTCCATGCTGATAGAGTTTGATATCTGTAAAAATTTTGTTTCAATAGTAGAAATACGGGATAATTTTGCCAAATGATAACGAAGGAAAGTTTCTGCTATAAATAGTATAAAATACCCGTTTTCTTCTTATTGACAATAAGTACTTTCTTGTTACAAAGATATAACCCTCATAGAAATTATTGCTTAAGAGCAAAAAAATAAGGGGAATATATTGACGACTTATTATAGAGACATACTTTAATATCTATAGTCAGAGTGTTTGAATATTTATCCTGCAAATTATTGGCTATTTTATGAGGTGAGAAGCATGTATTTTGAGGTGTTTCAAGGAGTTCACAATCAGTGGTATTGGCGTTTAATCTCAGGAGACGAGCAAAAAATCGCTTTTTCTAGTAAAGGTTATCCAACAAAACAAGATATCCTAATGAATATTGAGCAGATAAAAGAGATTACGCATAAAGCTCTCATTAGAGAGCTACAATTTTAATATTATTGATCCTGAAGACAGAATTTTTACTTTGTTATGTGCCTCCCTACATCATAATTTCATATTGATTTATATCAAAACTATTCACTTGCACATCACAAGCGGGGATGGCGCGTGGGTAAAAATTGTACAAGAAAGAACTAAAATGCCTCTTATGAAAGCTCTTTAACCTAAGAACTGTACAACTCTTAGAGCTAGTAAAAAATATGAGGGTGGTGACTTACTCCTTCATAAGACATCTCGCCTCCCCCATTGTTTTTAGCAATGGTTCGTCACAAAAAACGTTAGCTCTTCAAGATAGTTCCGAAATTATATATTGCATTGTTATAACAACTTCACAGACTTATAAATCAGTGTATCATCATAAACTTTTACATCACCGCCCCAAATTATCTTTCCATATACTTGAGTATTTTTATAAACCACAGCATGAAAGTAAATTTGAACATTCAAAAATATAATTTCATCACCAACTCAACATTCGCTTTCATGACGGAGTTTTACCTTTTCCGTTATCCCTAAACTTTTTCATAACTTTCTTAACACTCTAAAAATCTTGTCATGCAAAAGCTCCAATATACAATGTGCATAATTACTTTTTCACATCATCTCCAGATTGAACCGCTTCCTTATATTGCTTTATAATATCCTCGTACTGCTTAACTTGTTTTTTTAGTTTTTCAATTGCTTGATCGCGTCTTTTAATCACCATATTTTGCTCTCTAATTGCCCTATCTCGCTCTTCAGTCATCTTCATAGAATCTCTTAAGAACTCATGGTTTATCTTTCGTACCTGTTCTTTAAAAGCTTTAACCTGATCGCGATAATAAAGAGCGAACCGAAATACGAATCCACTAAAAAACAAAACAACAATCACCATTCCTAATAAAATTTCATTTACACTCATTTGGATTTCCTTTAATTGCCATTAAATTGACCATCTCGACCAATTCTTTGTTTCGCCCTCCATCAAAAAAAGAATGCAAAAGACCGCCTACCAAGTGTAATAAATCACGCTCAGTTTCCTTATTCACTTCCATCAAAACACGCTAAAAAATGATACAGGACAGCCTCATAAAGCTACCTAAATCCATCCCCTTATACCAATTACTTGCATCATATTGATTGAGACAAAATGCAAAACCACAAATGATTTCAAATAATGCAAGCAGCCCAATACGTTCAGCAAATGCCTCCCTGGTATCGTTTTTATTTACCTTTTTTATATTATGGAGAATGCAACTCCCTATCCAAATCTCTTTTTCATTGCAAAAATCTGCACAATGATAAACTTCAAGATAACCGTAAACTTTTTCTTTCTCATGAACCTTTATATAAAAGCAAACGAAAACATTGATATAAATTTTAGAATTTTTGAGAATCTCTACACAGTTATAAACAAGATCATAGCCGTTAACACGTGCATTGCTACTCACCTTCAAATTACAATAAATCTTTATCTTATTGCAAATATACAGCCTACTGTTGCCTGTTCCACGACCATATATTTGTGCATTACTACACACATGAAGAATGGTGAATACAGGTAACATGCAATATATCTGCGTGCTATCATAAACACAAATGTCCCTGCTAAAAGGAACATCATCACAAACTATGGGATCAGCCAAAACACACCCATTTTCGATAAAACCTCCACCATTAATATGACACTTTCCCCAATAAACATCTTCATGACTGAAAGTACCTTCATCTCTATAAAATTATCAAGATTACTTTTTTGATGTTTTTAAACTCTCTTAACGCCCACATGCGATATACCATCTCTGACAGTAACTGAATCTCTTAAAACAAAAGAAAAACAAGTATTCTGCTCCCATGAGTTTGTAATTTCTACAGCCATAATCTTTTTTCTCCAGAGCACAGAAATCCACTCTATCCACACACCAAATGCAGAAATTTCTTATAAATGCCAATGTTAGGGGATATCTTGATTTATAATGACGCTGCGTATACTATCAATAATATTTCATGAACACACCAAGTGTATTTCCATTTATGGTCATACGCACCCACCCTGTCACAATCGTGAAACTAAGCAACCATTTTTTATTGATTCGAATCTGAAAGTGTATGGGGACATTTTGTTATTAGTTAAAAACAACTCTGTATCCTTCATAAGCGAAAAGCTACGCATGGGTATTTTCACGCTCCTTATCTCATATATTCTGGATTCGCAGTGTAATATTAACGCTATAGCGTAAATGTGTAAAGGTCTAAAAATGAAAAAGACTGAAAAAGATTGGTTCCAACGCTTAATTGAATTAATAGAAAGTGACGGACGCACAATGATTCAAATAAGTAAAGCAGCAGGCTGTGGACAAAACTATGTACAACAGATGATAAAGGGAGGAAAAAGACCCTCTGTAGATAAGCTCATGGCTATTCTTAACACACTTGGAAATGCTAGCGCCATATATGTAATAACTGGTTTTAACATCTCCGATGAAGATTTAAAACTTATCGCTTTGATTTCCTCTGGAGATAAAAAGAAGATTGAAGCTTTAAGTATTCTGTTGACTGAGCAGAATTTGTAGAACTTTCTACTATTTTCAATATCTTTTGCTTTTGAGTCGTAGACAAAGCCTCCCATTTCACGATAATATCAGATAAAGCTGCCTCAAATTTTTCGTCATTCTTCATAGTTATACTCCAGGTAGTCAAACTATATATAACGCTAAAACGTTTGCACATATCCCATACCTTAGAAAAAATATTTGCAATAAGCAGTATGGAAGCAGTTGTATACAAACTGGTTTTATAAAATTAGATGGAATTCTGTTGGTTATGTACCATAGTGAAACAGAAAACATCGCACGATCCAGATCCTTTTGTGAAAAAACTGGCATTATCACTTTTATCAACAACGTTAAGAATGTTATGCAAATCCAACGATTCGCACCAATAACTGATGAATGTGAAGATATCTCTGAAAACGCTACTGCTCTCTATGTGAAAGAATACAAAAAAGCTTATTTTAAAAGAAGAATATATCACAGTTTTATTCTACACAGCACTATCTATGTTTTTCAAACGATATCGCATATGCAAAAATAGAGCAATGCAATACGTACAGTTCTTATGAACAGCAGTGCTGCCTACAACCCTATGGCATACCTTGCGTAAAAGGTTATTGCACCTCTGAAGTCCACTAAAAATATTGACATAGAGATCTATCATGAACAAAAATGGCAATACTGAAAAAGAGACAATGGGTCAAGCCCTAATGATAGCTGCTATACATTGCACAAGCATTTACCAAAAGAAGAATGAATTCTCAGCTTGAAAAAAGAAAACGATAACAAATGTTATTATCACTGAACATATGCTATAACATAACCATCTGTAAATTCTGTTCTTTTGCATAGAATTAAATCGTAATGATGCAGTTTTGAATAATCAGAAAGACACCATAGATAGTGTCGTTTATTGAAAAGCAGAAGAGAAAAGCGGCAATAAAAACGTATCAAGGACAATTTCCCTGTGCCTCATAAAGAATGTAATGTAGCAGAAAATTTAAAGATATATTAATTAGCGTAGATGCAATAATGGCGTCAAATAAAAGGCTTTTTGGTTAGACTAAAAAGAGCATAGCACCACTCTAGAGCAAAACTGTAAAAAGAAAATCACTTACAAGAAAACAATTAAAGATGAAAAAACAGAACCGACAAAAATAAACCAGCAGAACAGTGAGACAGAAAATCAAAGACTTCTATAGAACCTATTCTTTTTATGAATGGTGGGCCCGGAGGGACTCGAACCCCCAACCAAGCGGTTATGAGCCGCTGGCTCTAACCAATTGAGCTACAGGCCCCACATAGGTTGCTCTTCTCTAAACTAAAATGCCCTATGACACAAGAGCCTACCTAAATTATAACCCATCTTTTTCTCTTTTCTCTTGGTTTTTTTTCCAATGCTCTAATTTCTTTACAAGAACTCTCAGAAATGAGAAAGTAGTAAATGATAAATATAAAGGAATAGATATGACAAAAACAGTTTTCCATTCATTGCATCACTATAGAATCAAAATAGCGATGATGGCACTCACACTGCTCATCAGTTCACTCCCTCTCCATGCTGAAGAAAGCAAAATGAAAAACGCAACAATTACAGTTACGGCAACAGGCGAAAGCCAAGCAGCACCGGATATGGCAATTATCAGTTTAGCCGTTGTTACAGATGACAAAACTGCTCAACAAGCGCTAGCCGCCAATAATAAGTCTATGAATGATATTGTAAACGCTTTCAAAAACAATGGTATCCAAGCAAATGATTTACAAACATCAGGCTTATCAATTTATCAATATACCCCCGACAAACATCACGAAAAACAGCACACTGGAAAACTGTATCATGTTTCAAATTCTTTAACAGTGCGTATTCGAGATCTCGCCAATGCTGGTAAAATATTTGATCAAGCAATGGCGCTTGGTGTTAATTCGGTCAATGGCATTACCTTTACCAACGCCGATCCAAAACCATTTTATCAAGAAGCACGTAAAAAAGCTATTGCTGAGGCAATTGAAAAAGCAAAAACGATAGCACAAGCAGCAGATGTAAAATTAGGAAAAATTATTGAAATCAATGAAAATAACGATCCCTATTATCCAAAGCCACGCCTTATGAGCCGAGCAGCGGATACAAGTTATACAGACACAAATTTTTCAGGGGGTGAATTGGGCTATAACGTCAGTATTACCGTGGTATTTTCTATAAACTAAGTTATGTAATATCATCAATTATTGCGTGCAATCATTAATCACTGGCCTTCACAAAGAAGACCAGTGATGTGCTCAAGGTAAGCTTCTTCAGACGATAATTCATCCTCGTAAACTTCTATCTGCCCACGTGCAGAAAATTGTGTTTGATGTACCGTCTGACAATCTCCTGACACGAGCGGATGCCACCATTGAAGACCTTTTCCCTCATTAATCAACCGATAAGCACAACTTTCTGGTAGCCAACGAGCTGTTTTAACCGTCGCAACATCCAACGCTATACAATTTGGAACGATTGATTGACGATGAACATAATTCTGACACCGACAAGTTTCTCTATCTAAAAGACGACAAGCCACACTCGTTGCATAAATATCACCCGTATCATCATCTTCTACTTTATGCAAACAACAACATCCACACCCGTCACAAAGACTTTCCCATTCAAGAAGTGAAATTTCTTCTAATTTTTTGACTTTCCAAAAGGGATTTTCTTTACTCATAAATCAACCATATCTTTTTGGAAAAAGCGATTAAAAAGCAAAAAATAAATTTGCGACACTGCCTTACGACAAACTTTTAAAACAAATTCAATCAAAGATACACACTATTTTGAATAAAGATTTCACATACAGAAAAATAATGCATTAAAATATCTCTCATAAACAAACACAGAACACAATCAAAACATGGAAATGAAAATATTTTACAATCAAAAGCAAGCGGTCTGAATGAAATCTTTTAAACTCCCACACATTCACATAAATCGCTTATCTGGATGCTTTTGCAGTATAAGAGCACCTTACTCAATAAAAAAGTTGATACCTTCCAACATCAGTGATGTTTTAGTATCATGTTTCTGAATCAATTGACCGCTACATGCAGAATAATATTCTTTAGACATCATTCATTCTTTTAAGAAATCACTTAACAAATTACACACATTCTTTGCTGATTTTATAAACAATCGTCCAAAGATCAAAAACATACAAAACGCTAGATACCGCGAATTTTGCACGCAGCACCCTGCCTCCTCTCAAAAAAGTGCTTCAAGAACAATATGATACACTTTTTACTCACATGCCTGAAGACATTTTTGAAAATACACAAGTTCCTTTGTTCAAGAATCGAGGAAGCTACGCAATTTGCGTGAACGGCTAGGATGTTTCAATTTGCGAAGCGCCTTTGCTTCAATTTGACGAATACGCTCCCGGGTTACTGAAAATTGTTGACCAACTTCTTCCAAAGTATGATCGGTATTCATACCGATACCAAAACGCATCCGCAACACACGTTCTTCACGTGGCGTGAGGGAAGCAAGGACGCGCGTTGTCGTATCTCGCAAATTAGCCTGAATAGCTGCATCAATGGGCAACAATGCATTCCTATCTTCAATAAAATCACCCAAATGGGAATCATCTTCATCACCAACAGGGGTTTCAAGGGAAATAGGCTCTTTTGCAATTTTAAGAACTTTTCGCACCTTTTCTAATGGCATAGAAAGCTTGCTAGACAATTCTTCTGGTGTAGGCTCTCGACCAATTTCATGCAAAATCTGGCGCGATGTACGTACAATTTTGTTAATAGTTTCAATCATATGAACAGGAATACGGATAGTGCGTGCCTGATCAGCAATTGAGCGGGTAATTGCTTGACGAATCCACCATGTTGCATAGGTTGAAAACTTATAGCCCCGCCGATATTCAAATTTATCGACGGCTTTCATCAAACCGATATTGCCTTCTTGAATAAGATCAAGAAACTGCAGACCACGATTAGTATATTTTTTTGCAATTGAAATCACTAAGCGCAAATTAGCTTCCACCATTTCTTTTTTAGCAATGGTTGATTCGCGTTCACCTTTTTGCACCTGTGTAACAATCCGACGAAATTCGCTAATGGAAATAGCCGTTTCTTGGGCAAGATTCTGTATTTCGCTACGCAACCTTTGAATTTCTTTTGCTTCACGCATAGAAAATTCTTGCCACCCTATTCCTGGCAAAGTCGCAATATAATTGGTCCAATCAGCATCCAGTTCACGGCCTTGATATTCTTTTAAAAAATTCTCATGGCCAATGCCATAACTGTTAGCAATTCGTTTCAACTTCCCTTCATTATGAATCAATCTTTTATTGATATCATAAAGTTGCTCAACCAAAGATTCGATACGATTTTGATTCAAAGAGAGAGATTTGACTGCTTGAATCAACTCGCTCTTTAATTGAATGTATTTCTTCTTCTGAGAAGGTGAAAGAGCACCTTCTTTACGCTCCGCTAAACTGCTCTCAACATGCTGATCTTGTAATTTTCGCAATTTTACATAGGTCTGAGCGATAAAGTCCAATGTTTCCATAACTTGAGGACAAAGCTCATTCTCCATTGCTGCAAGAGATAAATTAACATCATCCTCTTCTTCCTCATCATCCTCAACGCCTCTATCACCGGCAAGACCCTCGATATTACGCACACCAGCAGATGTCTTGTCCTCTTTTATCTTATCAACTTCACTTCGTTCAACAAAAGGGGCCAGCTTAGCTTCTGGTCCCGCATAAGTTGTTTCAAGATCAATAATTTCACGAAGAAGAATACGCTGCTCTTTTAATTCTTCACGCCAGATAATGAGGGCCTGAAAAGTCAAAGGACTCTCACAAAGTCCTGCAATCATTGTCTCACGTCCTGCTTCAATACGCTTAGCAATAGCAATTTCGCCTTCTCGCGAAAGCAGCTCTACAGCTCCCATCTCCCGCAGATACATGCGTACCGGATCATCAGTACGATCTGTCACCTCTCGCTTATTCGTTGTCGTTGCAATTGCGTGACTAGAGGCCTCTACTAAATCGCCTCCTTCCACCGTTACTTCTTCGTCATAATGTCCAGAATCGATTTCATCTTCATCGTCCACAACATTAATTCCCATCTCGGAGAACATCGCCAAGATATCTTCAATTTGTTCAGATGTAACCTCATCCGAAGGAAGAACTGCATTCAGTTCATCCATCGTCACATAACCATTCTTTTTGGCAAGTTTAACCATTTTCTTGATGGCATCATCAGAAAAATCAAGAAGAGGACTATCCAAACTTGCTTGGCTTGATACTTCTACATTATCTTTCTGTTTAACCTTTGTTGCCATACCATAACTCCACTTGATCACTCCACAACTTCCATGTGACCAACTTTTTGCGTTCTCATTTAAGCGTACGAACAGTTTCCTATAATATACCCCCTCTTAGAAAAGATTACCATTTGAAAGACTACATATCGTATACACCTTGTCATTCACACAAAAACGCGGGAAAACTCTAGAAGTTTCCCCGACACCTCTCAGCCTTTCTGAGATAATCTCTGTACCCTATAGTTAAGAACCAATTTCCCGCTTTTCCTAAAATTCAGTCGTCATTCTTTATAAAAATGTCGCTTTATATAACTTCTTCATACTAAGCCTTAGGTGACTGATTCGCATCAAAAAAGCGAATCATTTTATTGTATCTTGCTTATTCCCGTCTATTTTTCCATCCAACCAACTTCCAAATCCTTCAATTAACGCTTCTGTCGCTTGCATTTGCTCTAACTCATTTTTTATTTCACGAAGCAAATCAAAAACCTCACTGTTAGGACTTTCTACCAGTTGCGCTTCAATATCTTGTAGTCTCTTATGTAGGTGGTATTCTTGAAGATGCAAGTAGACAGCCTGTTTTAATATAGCACGAGCATCTTCAATGGGCACCCCCATAAAGACCGTACGCATACCGATATTTTGCACAAGATGTTTCATACGTTCTAAGAGCGTTTTATGTCCTCTTTCTTCTAAGAGTGCAACCATTGTCTCCTTATCATGAAGCTGTTGATTGCCGAGAATTTCTAACATAGACTGATGAAAACATACCAATTGAGTATTTTGTAATTCTAACTCAGCCAAAACTTCAAAATTTTCATACCACAACTCAGGATAGTAAGCTAAAAGCAATAAAATAACGGCCTCACGCAGAGGAATAGATTCCGAAGAGTGGCGCACAATACCGGAATTTGCCAAAACAGAAAAAGATTGATCTTTAAATATTCTGTTTTGCGAAGACTGATGATACCCTCCTGTAGATTTTTTTTTCGAAAAAAAAGGACGAAAAAAATCAAAAAGCCGTTTTTTTATATCCTGTAAATAATAGCGACGTATATCTTCATCCTTAATGGTAAAAATTTGCTGTTTCAGTTGTTTTTCTAGCGCGGCTCGTGCCTCTGGAGTTTCAAAGTTTTTTCCGTAAGTAGAACGCCACCACAAAAGCTCAATCAATGGAATTGCTTTTTGTAAAAAAGAAGAAAAAAGTTGTGCACCACTAGCAGAAATAATTTCATCAGGATCTTTACCTTGTGGCAATAAAACAAAGCGTACCGACACCCCCGCCTTCAAAAGAGGCAACACGCGATCAGCAACACGAAAAGCCGCTTTTAAACCAGCATCATCGCCATCAAAACACAAGATAGGATCAGCTGCCATCTGCCATAAAAGCCCAATTTGCGCTTCTGTTAATGCTGTCCCCAAAGGTGCTACAACTCCCTCAAAACCAGCTTTAGTCAGTGCAATAACATCCATATAACCTTCAACCACAAGAATTGAACGGACTTTTTCATCACCAACAAAGCGGCTATTTTTACGAGCAGAGGCTGCATTATAAAGCATGTTTCCTTTATGAAACAGTACTGTTTCAGGGCTATTAAGATATTTCGCCGGCGTATCTTTTTCTAATGCACGCCCTCCAAAAGCCACCACACGTCCGCGTAAATCCTCAATAGGAAACATAATACGATTTCTAAATCGATCATAAGAAACCGTATTATCCTCAGCCAATTTGAGAAGTCCACAATCTTCCATTTGTTTGATAGAAATACCCCGCGCGCTTAAAGCTTCTTTTAAAGCTGTACGCCTTATCGGAGCAAAACCAATTCGAAAACGCTCTGCAAGTTTTGGCGTTACACCACGCGCATGAAGATAACGACGCGCCTGCACACCTTCTTTATCATGTAAACTCTGTTGAAAAAAATCCGTAGCTATCCTCATAACATCATAAAGGTCTGCTTTTTCCATATGATGTTTGTGACTTTGTGGATCAAAAACAGGGAGTTTTACCCCTGCAAAATCAGCCAAACGCTCTACACTTTCTGAAAAATGCAATCCATCAAGTTCACAAAGAAAAGTAAAAATATCGCCACTGACACCACAGCCAAAACAATAATAGCGGCCTTTACGATCATCACAATGAAAACTGGGAGTCCTTTCACCATGAAATGGGCAGCAACACCAAAAATCCCCTCGCGAAGGCTTGCTTTTTTGGGGATCAAACACCACCCTTTGTCCAATAACTGTTGAAATTGGTAATCTTGTGCGGAGCTCATCAAGGAAATCGGACGTAAATCGCATTATCTCTCACAGAGTTTTAAATTTCTTTTTTGCATATTTAACGACTTTAGAGCATAATTCCAAGACTTCCTCTTAAGCGGTTAAAAGATTAAGCTCCAACCGCATATTTTCAGAAATGGAGAATGAAAAAGTGATCAAATTTCTTGTTCAATATCCACTGCTAGAATCTATTGCTTGGCTTATTATTCTTATCATCATTGCATTTTTAGTCAATTTTTTAGCACGCAACCTTCTCTTTCACGGAGTAAAACGGCTTTCTTCTTTTCTTCCTAAAAAGACAACCGTTGATATTGAAAATACCATCCATTACATAGCAAATATTGTTGCAGCTTTTACTCTCTCCATCGGTATTAACTTCATTCCAACCCTTCCCCCGACACTCAGCACTATTATAGGCAATGTCGCAAACGCCTTCATTATTTTTGTTGTTGTCTTAGCTATTTCATCTTTTCTGAATGTTATTAATATTCTTTATGAACAACAACCAACAGCGCGGTTAAAGCCAATAAAGGGTTATATTCAAATCGCTAAAATTGCGCTTTTTACTGTAGCTGCAATTCTGATGGTAGCCACATTAATTGACCGCTCCCCTCTTATTCTTTTATCCGGTCTTGGCGCAATGGCCGCTGTCCTCATGTTGATTTTTCAAGATACATTGCTTTCTCTCATTGCAGGTATTCAAATTTCTTCCACCGATATGGTACGCGTCGGTGACTGGATTGAAATCCCTAGTCTCGATGTAGATGGTGATGTCACTGAAATCGCACTTCACACTGTTAAAGTACAAAATTTTGATAAGACAATCACAACTGTGCCGATCCGTAAACTGGTCACGGATCCTTTTAAGAATTGGCGTGGCATGGAAGAATCGGGGGGACGGCGCATTAAACGATCCCTCTTCATTGATCAGTCAAGTATTCGTTTTCACACAGAAGAAGAACAAGAATATCTTTCCCGATTTAATTTGTTGGAAAATTATTTCATACAAAAAATACCGGAAATCACTGAATGGAACACACAATTAGATAAAAATCATGATGTGTTAGCCAATACCCGCCGTTTAACAAACATTGGAACTTTCCGTGCTTATGTTGTTGCTTATCTCAAAAAACATCTCCATATCGAACAAAATATGACACTGATGACACGGCAATTACCGCCTACCCCAAATGGTTTGCCCCTGGAAATCTATTGCTTTACCAACACAACTGTTTGGCTAGAATATGAACAAATTCAAGCTGATATTTTTGATCATCTTTATTCGATACTTCCAAGTTTTGGTCTAAAGATTTTTCAAAATCCAAGTGGCTATGATTTTCGTCATGTATTAGAAGCGAAAGACACCTAAAACGATAAACACAATTCGTCAATTTTTTAGATCAACCATATTTATAACAACAGAGAAAGAAAAAGGATCATGAATGGCTCCTTGGTACTCCTTCATCTTGCAGGTGCTGTTTCTTTACTTCTTTGGGCTACACGCATGGTCCGCACAGGCATTGAACGGACCTATGGAGACAAGCTAAAATACAAAATGCGTCATGTTATTTCCAAACCATTATTTGCTATAAGCTTTGGACTTTTTTCAGCAATGCTTTTACAAAGTTCTACAGCAATAACGCTGCTTGTTGGTTCTTTTGTTGAGTCTGGCTTTGTCTCTGGATTAGCAGGACTTATGGCCGTGCGTGGAGGAGAATTAGGCTCAGCATTCGTTGTCAAAATTCTCTCCTATGATCTCACAATCGTTGTACCCTTATGTCTTTTAATCGGCACTTGTATCTTCATGACCACTGAAAAACGTAATTGGCGTCAAATAGGACGTATTGTCATCGGTATTGGTCTTTTAATTTTATCTTTACAAATGATAAGCACCGCCACAGAGCCCTTACGTGAGAGCGAAATTTTGCCTAGCATCATTCGTTATCTTTCAACCGATCCCCTTTCTTCTTTCTTACTAGCAGCCATATTAACTTATCTTTTGCATTCATCCATTGCAGGAATTATTTTGCTCGTCAATTTTGCTAACTATGATCTTATTCACGCTCAACTCTGTGTTATCATGGTTCTTGGCGTTAACTTTGGCTCTTCTCTTATAGCACCACTTCTAACACGCAACGCCTCTCCTAATACGCGTCTCGTTCCTTTAGGAAATTTACTCATGCGTGGAGCCGGTTCAATCCTTGTCCTCATCTTATTTCTCTCCTTTCAACCACCCATCACATGGCTTGGTCACGATGCAGCTTCTCAAGTGATCAACGCCCATATCATCTTCAATATTTTCATTCTCTTTGCTGGAATACCCCTCTCGAAATGGGTTTTAAAACTAACCACAAAAATTGTCCATTTAAGTGCCCAAAAAACGCAAACTGATAAAACACTTAATCTCTCTCATCAAACAGCTCTTGATGAGAGCGTTCTTGAACGTCCAACTTTAGCACTTTCGAATGTCATGCGTGAAGTCATCCATATTTGTGATCTTGTAGACATCATGTTAAAAAAAATCATGGGACTTTATGAAAAACCAGATCTCGACATCATCCGTGAACTCAACCAGCTAAACACTATATTGGACAAAAAGCATATCGCAATAAAACTTTATCTTGCACGATTAGCTGGACAAAAATTGTCTGATGAAGAAGCCCTTCAAACACAAGAGCTTCTAGGTGCTTGTATAAAATTGGATCAAGCTGGAGATATTATTATTCATAATATGCTTATGCTAGTTAAAAAGAAACAACAAAAAGGTCTACAATTTAGTAGTGAAGGATGGAATGACCTTCTTCGTTTCCATTCCATTGTTCTCGCCAATGCACATATTGCATTTAATGTTCTTGTCTCGCGTGACACCCACACCGCACATTTGCTGGTACAGAAAAAAGACCAACTGCGAAATTTAGAAAAAGAGATGAGTTTAAAGCATTTTAAACGCCTTCGTGAAGGAGATCTTAAAAATGTAGAATCGTCCAGTCTTCATCTTGACACTGTACGTGATCTAAAACAAATCAACTCTCTTTTAACATCAATGATCTACCCAATTTTAGAAGCACAAGGACTGCTTCAAAGTTCTCGCCTGCGTAATCCTACTGACCAACAAACAAGCAAATCTTCATTTTAAAAATCTTTGAACGATACATGGACCACAGCAATCATGAATTGTGAATATTCAAATGTCTAAAGTCAAATCAAATGCTCTTGTAAAAAACGCCCCTTTACTGTATGATCATCAAGAAAAAAGCCTACCATCAGAAATGTAAATATCTCTAAAATTGCAATGGTAATATCAATATTTTAAGAATATAAACCTATACAATATTTTGTAAATAATAAAATAAAAATATCTTTAATTATTCAAGCGTTATTGCTATTATACGAGTAAATTTTCTGAATATAAATTTTATTTGTTCATTAAGTCAGGTTATTCTCATTTTTTTCAAAAATTATAACAAAATTGGTAATAAATATTTTCATAAATATAGAATTCATTATAAAAACTACTTTTGTAGATACTATTTTACGTAAAATAATTGCTCATTTTAGCATTTTTTAGTATTATGATAGAGATGTTATTTATTATATTATAGAAATAAAATTGTACGCATAAGATCTTCACGTGAGTTGAAAAACGGCAAAGGAGTGGTGTAACAAAATTTCCAGCAGAAATATCCCTTCATCGAGCAAAAGTGAACATTGACCTTTGCAAAACTTACCCTAGTTAAAATTAACAGTCTAGACTTAGACAAAGGAGGGTATAATGGAAGACGCAAATATCGGCTGGATTGCAGCTATTATTATCGGGGGGCTTGCAGGATTGGCTGCACAGTATCTTATGAAAAGCCAAACAGGAGTGTTGCTAAATATTATTTTAGGAGTTATTGGAGCCGCATTAGCGAGTTTTCTTTTTGGTCTTTTAGGAGTAAGCTTTGCTGGTTGGTTTGGCTATCTTGTTTCAGGTTTTATAGGAGCCTGTATTTTGATATGGATAGGACGTAAAATCCGATCATAGAGCGTTTTTTTTACACCTTTTTGTGCTGAGGAAAAGTTAAAATGTTTCCGCAATAACTTAAAAAGTTGCCGCGAAGAGAAATGATGGTGAGATGCTTAAGCCGCAATCCTTTTGCATCACCATCATGATATTATTAAAGGACAACACAGTTTTACAACACACCATCTCTAACCAATATACGACAACCCATTTATAGCATGAGCCACAATGACATTATTTTAGTACAATGCTGGCATAATTGCATTTACAATGCACACATCGCTGTTTTTTAATATTTCATTGTTTTAATATCTGATTGCTTCCACACCTTACCAACACTTAAAATTTTTCTAAGTAAATATACCAACCACCATTAAAGCTACTTATCTTACTGTAAGGCGAACACAACTACTCCATCATTATTATAAAATTGATGCTTTAAAATTCTATCACGTAACATTTAGCTTCTCTGCATTCTACCAACGCAATCACTTTACCAAAAAACTTAAATAATCCCTTTGAATTATTATCAATAATAAAGAGAATTTTCCCCCATATCAATGAAACGAAAAAAGAGAGTATAAAGATGATATCTTTCTCATTTTCCTTTCATTGTGTTCTAAGTTTTACTCATGAGAGATATTAAACTTCCGCCTACAACATATTTTCATAAAATACCCCTTGCTGAAATTTTTCTTCTCTCTTCTTGTTTCAAATCTTGCTGCCTGAACATTTCCGCATTAGAATGAGAAATATCTGTTTATATCACCCTAACATAATAACATACGAAATACGATTTTAGGTGTGGAGTGAAGTAATGTCTCATCTTAGAGATTCCATCATACCGCCTCTAGAATGGCTCTCCGATCAAAACTCTTTTGTGCCCAAAAACATCCGTGATTGGCTCATGGAACCTGGTTCGATGACGCTTCGATTAAAAAAACACTGTGCCAGCATACGTATTGAACCTCAGCGTGAATGTTTTATCACGCAGGATAAATTGCAGGATGAAGCAGAGCATTTACCTCAAAGCGCACGTTACTGGCTACGTGAAATCATACTGATGGGAGATAATCAACCTTGGCTTCTTGGGCGCACCGTAATCCCCCAAGAAACCCTTCTCGAACAAAACCAAGAATTGATGCATTTGGGCACAACACCATTAGGGCATTATTTATTTAACAGTGGCAAATTGACTCGTGACTACATTCACATCGGCCAAAAAGGAACACTCTGGGCACGCCGTTCCCGATTGCGATTAACAGGCAAACCATTGTTACTCACGGAAATGTTTTTAACAGCTTCACCACTGTACATAGCAAATCCAGCCTAAATATAAATTGGAGAATACTACTCTTCTTGTACTATGCTCAATTTATTGGTTCTCTATATTTTATTTAAGATAACAGACATACATTTTAAAACCTGTTTGGACGACATACTATCAATAAAGTCTCCGCTTTTGCGATGCTTTTTAAATCATCTCCACGCCCCAATAGTGCACCTTAAAAACAAGTTTTTTCAAAAACTTCCTAGCTCAGCATAATCACCAAAACATCACACAAATTCGCCCTTAATCAGCTTCGAATAAAGCATTTGCATTTAAATAACAGGTGAAAGTAATAATTTTCTTTTCAAATCCCTTAGCTCTTAACGAAAAGCGCTCTGAAACATTCAAAAAGGCAATAACACATCTCCCTCCCCCAAAACTAACTGCATATCCGAAAGATTTGGTCTAAACACTTTATTTGCTCTAAATAACTTTTCTATATTGAAGATAGTAAAACTTTTGTAGAAAAATGAAAATAAAGCCTTGTGAAGAAGGTAAACACTATGAGAAAAGCAGAATCTACATAGAAAAAGTTCATTTTGCTATCAGTAGCAAAGAAACACAAACTTATTTATTTCAAAATAGTTTTTCGTGATAACTTTTATGGAACAAGTGTTGCATATCAAAATATTCTTTACGCTTTCTCTCCTGAGCAGATTGCTCACAATAAAAAATTTTACCAATATCCTTTTATAAATTGATAAGATTTATCTTAATTTTTTACAATACTCTTATAGACTTTAAAAAAATCATTTTTCCCCATGATATTTCTAGAATCATGCCATAACTTTACCGATAACCAATAATCTTTTGTCCATTTTTTATAACAAAGCTCTATACATCACTTATGCAATTTCCTTTCTTCAAACTCATAAGAAAGAACGTGCATATAACTTCCATTTCCGCGTATTTTCCTCTTCTAATTTGAAGCAATAATATTTCTTTATCAATGCACCTTGCCACCTCACATCATGAAAACCCTAGAGTGAAAACAAATGGTATTTGATAATCATCCATAAAGAATATCATAATCTCTTACCACAGCATATATAAAACAAGGGTAGTAAAATACGCATCATCCTAGACCTTTACAACCTTTTGAAGGCAATACCAATCTTGTTACCCAACAGAAATTTATCATCCAATGTGATTCAAATGAAACGGCATTCCCTAGCCAATTTCATATGTCTTAACAATGCACAAGAAATAATGATCATCCAAACCTTGGAAAATCCAAAACAGGACTTTACCTCTTCACAGAAGATACTTATACTTGTCGTTCTTAGATGAACCCTTATAAAAACAATATACACAACAGTTGTTATGGTTGTGCTTTTTATGTAACGTTGATCATTATATCTTTCAAAAAATAAATTGTGGACGCACACTATGACAGAAACCATCACATCTCTTGATCCTTGGAGTATAAATAAACCTACAGCCCTCTTAGTATTAGCCGATGGAACAGTTATTGAAGGGAAAGGAGCCGGTGCTACGGGTATTGCTGAAGGTGAGGTGTGTTTTAATACTGCCATAACAGGCTATGAGGAAATCCTCACAGATCCATCCTATACGCAACAAATTATTAATTTCACCTTCCCTCATATAGGAAATGTAGGGACAAATAGTGAAGATATTGAAGATCTCACTCCTCCCAGCTGTCATGGTGCAATTGGTGCTATTTTTAAGGCAGATATTACCCATCCCTCTAACTACCGTGCCAATGAAAACTTTAATCAATGGCTCAAAGCACGTAAAATTATTGCACTTTGTGGTATTGATACACGCGCACTAACCATTCTTATTCGTGAAAAAGGTGCGCAAAATGCCGTCATCGCACATAATCCTGAAGGGAATTTCGATATCCCTTCTTTACACGAACGCGCGCAGCAATGGTCCGGTCTTGTCAATCTCGACCTTACAAAAGAAGTTACATCTCTATCATCAAGGCAATGGGACGAAAAGCCATGGGAATGGAATAAAGGATATACGACAAATACTGTGCACAATCTTCACATCATTGCTATCGATTATGGCATTAAACGTAATATTCTTCGTCTTATGACGATACAAAATGCACGCGTTACCGTTGTGCCCGCCCACACAAGTGCAGAAGAAATTCTAGCAATGAAGCCTGATGGTATTTTTCTTTCCAATGGACCAGGTGATCCAGCTGCTACAGCGCAATACGCTATTCCCACGATTAAAACATTGATTGCCCACAATCTACCGCTTTTCGGTATATGTCTGGGCCATCAACTTCTTGCTCTCACGGTTGGCGCGAAAACTATAAAAATGCACCAAGGGCATCATGGTGCCAACCACCCTGTTAAAGATCTTAATACTGGAAAAGTCGAGATTGTCTCGATGAACCATGGTTTTGCTGTAGATAGGACATCTTTACCACAACATGTTCAAGAAACACATATTTCTCTTTTTGATGGTTCAAACTGTGGTATCCGGATCATTGGAAAGCCAGTTTTTTCTGTTCAATACCATCCTGAAGCTTCCCCTGGCCCCCAAGACAGTCACTATCTCTTTCAACACTTCTGTGATCTTATTATGAACTATAAAAAAATAGCTTAACTGAATGCTTAATTCATTGGGCTCCTTTCCTCAAATGATATCCTCTTGCTATCTCACAAACAGACCTCTTTGCAGTACAATAAATGGCAATCCTACCTCCCTAAAATTACTTTGATAAAAGGCAAAAAAAAGTGTAAAGTCTATTTGAGGTAGGACTGTTTATCTTTTACATTACCTTGGAAAATATTTTTACCAGCAAGAATTCCAACAAATGAGCATACTCATAAGATAAAAACTATCGTAGCAACAACAAGCACACCAAAACTCTCCATAAAAAGAGCCACCAGAAAAATAAAATATCGCATCTGCACATATAAATCGCTCAAAGAGAAACATATAAAAAATGATGTATAGAGTACGAAAAATATTCCAATTAGTTTCAATCTTAGTTTTTGCTACAGGATATGATGTTCGGGCTTCTCATACGAACAAAGATATTGCAAAAAACAATATGGAGACACAACAAATAATCAGAGTAAAGCTAGACTCGTATACTTTAGAGAAACTAAATGATCTTCTCAAAAAACGCTCACAAGCAAACCACCATGAAACAGGTAAAATGATTGGCTTACTTTCTGAAGCTTTTTTAGGAACACCATACCAGGCAAACATGTTACATGGTTCAGAAAATACACCGGAAAAACTGATTATTGACTTTAGAGGTTTAGATTGCTTCACTTATCTAGACTATGTTGAAGCATTACGGAAATCAACATCACAAACAGCATTCATTGATGATGTCATACGAACACGTTATGTTGATGGTAACGTTAGTTTTTTAAATCGAAAGCATTTTTTTACTGACTGGGCTTATAGAGAATACAAACTTGCTACTGATATTACCGCCCAAATAAGTCCTAATGCAATAAACATTGAAAAATATCTCAATAAAAAAGCTGATGGTGGAAACTATCTTCCTGGATTACCAGTTGTTAAACGCAATATAACCTATATCCCAAGTAACTTTATTGATGAAGAGGTTATAAGCCATTTACAAACTGGTGATTTCATTGGTATTTATACCAAACTTGCTGGATTAGATGTAACACATGTGGGCTTCTTTATCATGACAGAGCATGGTCCTATGCTACGAAATGCTTCCTCACGAAAAGAGAATAAAAAGGTCGTTGACTCGCCTTTTATGAATTATGTTGCAAAAACACCAGGAATTATTGTTTTAAGAGCTCTCCAATAACCTATGATGAGCTCCCATATATCAATATATGTAGTGAAATTATGAAGATCAATATTTAAATTTGTGTAAGTTATACAATAAAAATATATTTTTTTATAAAAAATTATTACTTTATTCGTTTATAAACATAAACTTGAAATTTGTAATTATAATTTTTGTAGGAATTTATGCATAACACTTCCTTAAATCTAAATATTTTTACTAAAAAAAATAAATTAGAAAGTATTATAATAAAAAAACACTAACTAACATAGTGATTATGGTAAATTATATTATCTTTGACAAGAATTATTTCTATTTTATTAGAATTTTATCTTAAACATGATCCATATACTATTATTTTTAGTAAATTTTATATTTTTATATACATATAAAGTTGATCATCCCGCAAAGAAGACATTGACCTCCAACTCTATGAAAAAAAAACATGGAAAAGGCATTTTAGTGCTTACTTTCTTTGTCACTTCACCTATAAAACTATTTTAGCCTTAAAATTTAACTGTCTGCCGCAATCACCTACGGATATTTGTCATAGGGAGAAACCATGCCAAAACGCACAGATATAAAATCTATTCTTATCATTGGAGCAGGACCTATTGTTATTGGGCAGGCATGTGAATTTGACTATTCAGGCACACAAGCTTGTAAAGCATTAAAAGAAGAAGGGTACCGAATTATTTTGGTTAACTCTAATCCTGCCACTATTATGACAGATCCAGATTTAGCTGATGCAACTTATATTGAGCCCATTACTCCTGAAATTGTTGCACAAATTATTGCTCGTGAACGTCCTGATGCCCTTCTGCCAACTATGGGAGGACAAACAGCTCTCAACACTGCTTTATCATTAAAGCGTATGGGTATCCTAGACCGCTATCATGTTGAAATGATAGGTGCAAACGCGGATGCGATTGATAAAGCGGAAGATCGAGCTTTATTTCGCCAAGCGATGGAAAAAATTGGTTTGGAAACACCACGTTCTATGTTAGCCAATGCAACAGAACTCAAAGAAGAAAATCGCCGACTGCATGCAAAAACGCGTGATGAACTTAAAGAAAAATTTTCTGGTGATACGCTTGACCAAGCGCTAGAAGAGCTTGAGCGTAATTGGCGACAAACAGAAGCAGAACGTAAACAACATTATATCGCACATGCAACAGCAAAAGCAGTTCAAGCTCTTGATATTGTTGGTCTTCCAGCGATTATTCGTCCCTCATTCACCCTTGGCGGTACCGGTGGTGGTATCGCTTACAATCGTTCTGAATTTTATGAAATCATTGAACGCGGACTTGAAGCTTCGCCGACAACAGAGGTTTTAATTGAAGAAAGTGTTTTGGGGTGGAAAGAATATGAGATGGAAGTTGTTCGCGATAAGAACGATAACTGTATTATTGTCTGTTCCATTGAAAACATTGATCCCATGGGTGTTCATACCGGTGATTCGATCACTGTAGCTCCTGCCCTGACCTTAACGGATAAAGAATATCAAACTATGCGCAATGCTTCAATTGCCGTTCTACGTGAAATTGGTGTTGAAACAGGTGGGTCCAATGTACAGTTTGCTATTAATCCCGAAAATGGCCGCCTTATTGTTATTGAAATGAACCCTCGTGTTTCCCGCTCTTCAGCGCTTGCTTCAAAAGCAACAGGTTTTCCCATTGCCAAGGTAGCGGCTAAACTAGCTGTTGGCTACACACTTGATGAATTAAAAAATGATATTACAGGTGGAGCAACACCAGCATCCTTTGAACCTTCTATTGACTATATTGTTACGAAGATTCCCCGTTTTACCTTCGAAAAATTTCCTGGTTCATCACCTGTCTTAACAACTGCGATGAAATCTGTAGGAGAAGTGATGGCAATTGGACGCACTTTTCAGGAATCTCTGCAAAAAGCGCTCCGGGGGCTTGAAACAGGTCTTACCGGTCTTGATGAAATTACCATTCCAGAACATGCTGAAGGTGATGAAAAAAGTTCCATACGCTCTGCCATTGCAATACCAAGTCCTGATCGTTTGCGCTACATTGCCCAAGCAATGCGCACGGGCTTACCCTTAAATGAAATTCATCAAATCAGCAAAGTTGATCCATGGTTTTTAGGGCAAATAGCCTCCATTATTGAAATGGAAAAGCGCATCCGCGCCTATGGCTTGCCCCAAGACGCAGACAATCTACGCATGTTAAAAGCCATGGGATTTTCGGATGCGCGTTTAGCCACTCTTACAGGACAAAACGCCGATGATATTGCTGCTTTGCGCAAATCACTTAATGTTAAGCATGTTTTCAAACGGATTGATACGTGTGCAGCTGAATTTTCTTCTCCTACAGCCTATATGTATTCGACATATGAAGTTCCCTTTGCAGGTGTAGAACACTCAGAAGCACAGGTTTCTGAACGCAAAAAAATTGCCATTTTAGGTGGTGGACCAAACCGTATCGGACAAGGCATTGAATTTGATTATTGTTGCTGTCATGCTGCTTTTGCGCTCCGTGAGTCCGGTTTTGAAGCTATTATGATTAATTGCAATCCTGAAACCGTCTCGACAGACTATGACACCTCTGATCGTCTTTATTTTGAATCTTTAACAACAGAAGATGTTATCGCTATTTTAGAAACAGAACAGAAAAAAGGTGAATTGGTTGGAGTTATCGTTCAATTTGGTGGACAAACGCCCCTGAAGTTAGCAAGCGCCCTAGAAAAACATAATATCCCCATCTTAGGGACTTCACCTGACGCCATTGATTTAGCTGAAGATAGAGATCGCTTCCAAAAATTGTTATTCAAGCTTCACTTAACACAGCCTAAAAACGGTATAGCGCATTCGATTGATCAAGCACATCTCATCGCCCATGAACTAGGCTTTCCATTGGTTGTGCGCCCTTCTTATGTTTTAGGAGGACGTGCTATGCAAATAATCCGTGATGAGCGTAGTTTGCAAAAATATTTGCTTGAAAATGTAACTGAATTGATTCCAGAGGATATCAAAGCCCGTTATGCAAATGATAAAACGGAACAGATCAATACCTTGCTTGATAAGAATCCACTTTTATTTGATACTTATCTAACCGATGCTATTGAAGTTGATGTCGATTGCCTATCCGATGGAGAAGAAACACTGGTTGTTGGCATTATGGAACATATTGAAGAAGCTGGTATCCATTCTGGTGATTCGGCATGTTCTCTACCAGTACATACGCTTCCCAATAAAATTGTCGTTGAATTGGAACATCAAACCAAAGCATTAGCACAAGCACTTCATGTTCGTGGCTTAATGAATGTACAATATGCCATTAAAGATGGCACAATTTACGTCTTAGAAGTTAATCCCCGAGCCTCACGTACTGTTCCATTCGTCGCAAAAACGATTGGTCGCCCTATTGCTAAAATAGCAGCGCGTATTATGGCAGGAGAAACGCTTCAAAAAGCTCTTCAAGCTTATGGAGGCTTACCTTCTCCTCAACAAAAACCACATATTGCTGTCAAAGAAGCTGTTTTTCCTTTTGCACGTTTTTCAGGTGTCGATACGCTTCTTGGTCCAGAAATGCGTTCAACTGGTGAGGTTATGGGACTTGATTATGAATTTGCCCTTGCTTTCGCTAAAGCCCAACTTGGAGCCGGTATTGAGCTCCCAAAGGAGGGAACTTTGTTCGTTTCTGTGAGAGATGAAGATAAAGAACACATCTTAAAACCCGTGAAACTTTTAACGAAACTGGGATTTTCTGTTTTAGCAACAAGTGGAACACAAAAATTCCTAACCGAACATCATGTAGAAGCAGAAAAAATTAACAAAGTTCTAGAAGGACATCCTCATATTGAGGATGCCATTCGCAATCGACAAATTCAATTAATTTTCAATACAACCAGCACGCCCAGTGCCATCTCAGACTCCAAATCATTACGCCATGCCGCACTCATGCAAAAAGTTCCCTATTATACAACAATAGCTGGAGCACAAGCTGCAGTGGAAGCTATCAAAGCACTTAAAAACAGCAGCCTTGAAGTACGTTCACTACAAAGTTATTTCTCTTGATTTTTTCACTATGAGGAAACATAAGCAATGCGTTGATTGATAATGATAATTCATTATTTTGCAACTTGAATGGGAGACTTTGATACCATAGAATTTTTTCATTTTAAATCTGTATATGTTGCATAAATTAAAATCACTTGTGCACACATCACAAGCGGCATGCGCATATAAACCAAAAGACTTAAAGAAAAAGAATAAAAATACCTCGCACGAATCGCCTCAGCTACTGAAGATAACCTGCAACATTGGCAGCTGATAAAGAATATGATAGTATCGTCTTGCCCCTTCATAAAGGTAAAGATGGTGATATGATTTTACCATTATACCATTCGCAGATACCATTATAAAATGGGCTTGAATACCTTAAAAGATATACCTTTAAACAAACATATGAATAGTCCCTTTATATTTTCTTGCAACCTTTTATTTGTAAAAATACCGATTAAGGCTTGCTTTTTATCCCAAAGACTTTTATATTAAGTCTCATCGAACTTTCGGTTATGTGACTTTCTTTCCTGTGCATTCTGCACTTTCGGCGAAACTTCTCCCACCTAATTTCGATCTAAAACCGTATAGAAGCACTTTGTGACTTCAGTACATAATACAATTATATATTCTAAGGAGTTTCCTATGTCTACAGGAACAGTTAAGTGGTTTAATACAACAAAAGGCTTTGGTTTCATTCAGCCGAGTGATGGAAGTGCAGATGTCTTTGTACATATTTCCGCTGTTGAACGTTCTGGTTTAAACAATCTTAATGAAGGACAAAAAGTTTCTTATGATGTTCTTCAAGATCGTCGTTCTGGAAAATTTGCCGCTGGCAACCTTGCAGCGCTTTAATTTTTTAAATTCTGCTACATATCAATACAAAATCCTCGCCTTCAGGGGCGAGTTTTTTGTTTCTTGCAAAAGCACAATTGATCTTTATAAAAAGCACTGGCTTTTGATATTACACAATAATCTAAAATCTAAGCTATTCTTGTTTTTCCCTTTAAATCTTTCATAACCTACCACGAACGGCTTTTTTACAAAATCTTCACAGACATCACAGATTCTGTACTTGAAACAAAATTTCTCAAACTCTACTCGAACTCTTAAGCCAAAAAAAAATTAAAAGATGATATAAAAATCCCGTAAAAGAAGCAGTTTTTGAATCGCAAAAAAAGACATCTTAATTATTGGTTTTATTAAAAAAGCGTTCGACAGAATATCCATTTTACATGATAACATATTGATTTATAACCATAACTATATCTTTGCAGAATGAATAAAAAAACTAAACATCATAAAATTTCCTTGATTAAAACGCACTTATATTGAAACAATCAAAGCCATTTCCTTGCATATCACCAGAAGAGTTTGCATATGAATAAAAGCAGGAAAAATACTCCTTATGAAAGCTCTCAAAGACAAAAATTGTTGGCAACATGAAAACCATGCAAAATCCGCTTCATTCTTTTAAAAACTCTTCATCATAGCTATGCGAGATTTTGTGATTTGAACAAGAAAGGAGGGCTGAGATGAGCACAGACAAAAGCATCATCCATAAACAATTTACACTGATAGCCCTTAAGTTCTCCTAAAATCTTGATTCTAGCCCTTTTGTCTGACATCAAAATACATAAAATATTTATGGATATTAAGCCTGCGGAAAGAAGAAAATCTCACCATTAATTTCTCATTTTTAAAATAAATATCTTCAATAAAACGATGAGAAAGATTTCTGTCTTTACACCAATCACAGCAGTTTTCCCAATAAATCATACATCTCTTGCAAATCTCTACTCTTAATATAAGTTTTCTCTCTGATAATATTCCTTTTCTGTAAGTGGAATATTACCACTTATCCATCTTTATTTCAAATTTTACTTAAGCTATACAAAGCCTCACAATTTCCCTGCAATTTTTTATTGCATACCAAGCAATCTCTTATAGAATGCTTTCAAATGAACAATCATTTGCTGATATCGTATAAGGATTAGAATTATGGCTTTCATTGCCGATCGGCTCTCCCGTATCAAACCTTCTGCAACAATTGCTGTTTCCCAAAAAGCACGTAATTTGAAAGCGTTAGGACGTGATGTTATTGCTCTAAGTGCAGGAGAACCGGATTTTGATACACCCGATAATATCAAAAATGCTGCGATTGAGGCTATTCGACGTGGTGAAACAAAATATACCCCCATATCCGGTATTCCAGAATTACGCCAAGCAATTGCAGCAAAATTTAAAAGAGAAAACAATCTGATTTACCAACCAGAGCAAATTATTGTTGCTACCGGTGGCAAACAAATTCTTTTTAATGCATTGATGGCAACTTTAAATAAAGGGGATGAAGTCATCATTCCATCCCCTTATTGGGTCAGTTATCCAGAAATGGTTACCCTCAACGAGGGGAGAGCTGTTTTTATAGAAACAAAAGCCGAATTTTCTTATAAACTTCAACCGCAAGAGCTAGAAGCGGCCATTACCCCAAAAACGAAGTGGTTCATCTTTAACTCGCCTTCAAATCCATCTGGTGCCGCTTATACGCATGACGAATTAAAAAAACTAACAGATGTTTTAGTAAAATACCCGCATGTTTATATCCTCACCGATGATATCTATGAACATCTAACATATGAAAGTTTTGTTTTTGTCACACCAGCCGAGGTGGAACCACAGCTTTACGAGCGCACACTCACAATGAACGGTGTTTCTAAAGCCTATGCCATGACGGGTTGGCGGATTGGTTACGCAGGTGGACCACGAGAATTAATTAAAGCCATGGATACCATTCAAGGGCAACAAACATCTGGCACCAGTTCTATTTCTCAATGGGCTGCCGTTGAAGCACTCAATGGTCCACAAGGTTTTATAGCTCAAAATAAAAGTATTTTCCAAACACGCCGTGATCTTGTCGTTTCCATGTTAAACCAAGCTCCCGGTATTAACTGTCCAACACCAGAAGGAGCCTTTTATGTTTATCCTTCCTGTGCAGAGCTTATCGGAAAAAAAACACCTGAAGGTAAAATTATCACGAATGATGAAGATTTTGTCATAGCACTTTTGGAGGCAGAATCAATCGCTGTAGTCCATGGCTCTGCTTTTGGACTTGGACCTGCTTTTCGTATTTCTTATGCAACATCAGAAGAATTACTTGCAGAAGCTTGCTCACGTATTCAACGCTTTTGTAATAGTTTGCTTTAAAATACGCTGCTTGTCTATCGTTACAATTTTCTTACCCACTAGTCTCTCTGAAAGATTTTTGGCAGTTGAACTATAGTGAAAACAAATGGATTCTACAGAAAATATCTATGGGGAAAACTGCGCAATAACCTATACCAAGAACGAAATAAAAGAAATAGCCCTCTTCACACGAGTAAGATAAAAATATAAGTCATTAAAAAATGATATTCTTATCAAGTATATTTCTATCTTTTTTCTCCCTCATGAAAACTTATACTGTTGGCTATTTTTACTCTATAAGCAAACATATCTCTTGTCGAATTTTACAGTGAGCTTCAATGATGACCACAATGCTTTTACATGCTTGTAAAGTACATATCCTCAACAAAAATCATAACATTAAACAAAATTGTGCACTACAAATACCACGCCTTTCACGCCAACCTTTTGTCTTTTGAAATGGTCATAATAATCCCAATATTTTCTCCATCATACAATGTGCCTAGAACTTTTTGAGCTTTTGATCATCTTTGAAGACATTCACATTGTTAGATAGAAGCAAAAAACTAAAAAAAAGCCGGACAAATGTCCGGCAAATTTAGAAAATCCCCAGAGATAAAATCAATCTGACAGATCTTCGTAAGGGAACACTCAAGAAAATGCAATGGGAGGCAACATAATCAAGAGATAACCTTCTATGTCATTTTATAAGAAAAAGTACAATAAAGACTTATGCGCACCTGCTATGCATTAAACACATAGCTCTTCAAGAGTGCTTCATTAAAAAGACCACTGACGTGCTTTTAAAAAAATATAATCTCGAAAAGCATTTAGCTTTGCCAAATTCTTCAAAGCATAAGGATAACAAAAAAAGGTATCAAAAGAAGGAATATCCACCATATCAGGGAAAAGGCGCACAAGACGCTCATCATTATTGACGATATAATCAGGAAGCACCGCAATACCAAGATCACGCATAAGCGCATTCTTAATTGAAATAATATTGTTGATTCGCAGAACTGAAGAGCGCAAAGATCCATCACTTCTACCAGCCTTTTCCAGCCAATTTAAACCAGACAAATAATGTGGAACAGGTTCACCAAATGAAATAATACGATGCGCATCAAGTTCAGATAACTTTTCTGGTTTACCATAATTTGCAAGATAGTTTTCCGAAGCATAAACATGCATATGAATTGTAAAGAGTTTTCTTTGGATAAGATCGGGCTGCTGAGGTTGATGGAGACGAACGGCACAATCTGCATGACGCATTGTTAAATCAAGTTCTTCATCAGAAAGCAAAAGCTGAATCCGCATATCAGGATAAAGACTTAAGAATTCTGGCATACGCTCTGCAATCCACCCCGCCCCCATTCCGAAAGTCGATGTAACCCGCAAATGTCCCGTTGGTTTTTCACAACTTTCACTTAATTGCGATCGGACATTTTCAAGCTTCATCAAAACATCATGCGTTGTTCGATAAAGAATTTCACCCTGCTCGGTGAGAATCAAACCACGTGCATGACGCTGAAACAGGGGCACCCCTACCTCTTGCTCTAAAGCTGAAACTTGTCGTGAAACGGCTGATTGAGATAAATGAAGCCTTTGAGCAGCATGGGTAAAAGAACCAGCTTCTGCGGCGGCATGAAAAACCCTTAACTTATCCCAATCCAATGGTGACGCCACAAACTCACCTCTTATTTTTTACTTTTTCAATAAATGTTATGCTTTTAGATCTAAAAAATGTTCTGCTTCCAATGCCGCCATGCATCCCCTTCCCGCTGCCGTTATAGCTTGGCGGAATGTTTCGTCTGTGACATCTCCAGCAGCAAAAACCCCAGCAATACTTGTTGCCGTTGAATCTGGTTCTGTCCATAAGTAACCGCCTCTTTTTTGTTTCAGTTGCCCCTCAAACAAAGAAACAGCGGGATCATGCCCAATGGCAATAAATATTCCCTCTGCATTCACCTTCATTTCTTGACCGGTTCTAATATTTTTAAGACGTGCGCCTGTTACAACAGCTCCCTTTGAATCTTGGGCTGGTACACCAACAATTTCTTCTACGACATGATCCCAAATAACACGTACATTATCGCGAGCAAATAATCTATCTTGCAAAATTTTTTCTGCCTTAAAATAACCACGCCGATGAACCACACTTACACTCTTAGCCAAATGCGATAAATAAAGAGCTTCTTCAACGGCTGTATTTCCCCCCCCTACAACAATGACATCTTTACCACGATAAAAAAAACCATCACATGTAGCACAAGCAGAAACGCCTCCTCCCATAAAAGTCTGTTCACTTTCCAGACCAAGCCAGCGCGCCTGTGCCCCCGTTGCAATAATAAGAGCATCACAACAATATTGCGTTCCAGAATCTCCATATAAGGTAAAAGGATGCTTCAATAAATCAGCCTTTGTAATACTATCATAGATAATTCTTGTCCCCATATTTTCAGCTTGTTTTGCCATTTGTTCCATTAACCACGGTCCTTGAATAGGATCAGCAAAACCTGGATAGTTTTCCACATCAGTTGTAATCGTCAACTGCCCCCCCTGCTGCAAACCAGTAACTAAAACGGGCTTGAGCATTGCTCTCGCCGCATAGACCGCCGCTGTATAACCAGCTGGACCAGAGCCAATAATAAGCAGGCGAATATGCGATTGTACCATAGAATCCCCTTACACTTTTTCTTACTTAATTATTCTATAAACTATAATGAAATGCAGCCTTTAAAAAAAAATTTCAACAGCCTAAATTATGGTATATATGTACTTCTTTTCCAGTTTGATGAAAAGGCATTGATTGCCAATACATCAAAGCATGCTTAATATAGAAGTTGATCTTTTATGGTATAAAGAGAAAAACGTAAATTTTTATGGGCATAAAACCGTAACGAAAATGATACAAAGATAGGGAACGATCATTTTTCAATTTATCATCAATGTTTGTGCACGTTTTGCCTTAATCATGGGAGGAGCAATGCTTCTGCCAATTTTTCTCGATTTGCACGACAATAACCATAATTGGATAAGCTTTCTCTACTCTTGCGCCATAACCACCATGTTGGCAACGCTGATTCTTTTAGCAACGAGAGGTGCAACCTGTCGTTTTTCAGCACGACTTGGTTTTATGCTTACTGTTTGTCTTTGGCTAACAGGCAGTATCGTTGGTGCCCTACCTCTTTACCTTTCTCCTCTTCCCATTTCCCTAGCAGGAGCAATTTTTGAATCCGTCTCTGGAATTACCACCACAGGCTCCACAGTACTTAACGGTCTTGATAATTTATCACGCAGTATTTTGTTATGGCGCTCTCTTATATGCTGGATTGGAGGCATTGGTTTTATCGGTTTAGCCTTATTGTTGTTGCCTTCACTGCGTGTTGGTGGAGTACAACTTTTTCATATGGAATCATCAGATAAATCCGAAAAAATATTGCCTCGCATCAACCAAATTGCTAACGGCATTATCATAGCCTACGTTGGACTAACATTGGCTTGTATGCTCTCCTATTTTGCTTCTGGCATGAGTTTATTTGATGCCATTAATCATGCAATGAGCACAATAGCAACAGCTGGTTTTTCAACTCACGATGCCTCTTTTGGCTATTTTTCTGACAAACCAGCCATCTTAATCATTTCAACAATTTTTATGTTGCTCTCTGCACTACCCTTCGTACTTTATGTTAAATTAGTACTTCCTGGCCGCTCAAAACGTTTCATTGATTCGCAAGTCATTGTGTTTCTCTATATTGTTTTTCTTTTCAGCTTTGCTTTAGCAGCATGGCTAAAATTTCATGATCATCGCGCTTTTTATTTAGTTTTTCTTGATGTCATTTTTCATATCACATCCATCATCAGTACCACTGGTTATAGCGCTGAAGATTATCAACTTTGGGGTCCTTTTGCTCTTGGTATTTTTTTCCTTGTTTCTTTTACAGGTGGATGTGCGGGTTCTACCTCTGGTGGAATGAAAATCAATCGCCTCATTATCCTTTGGCGTATTACACAAACAAATATAGAAAAGCTCCTTTTTCCCAATGTCATTGTAAAAGCACGCTACGATCATTTAAACATTTCAAGTGATGTTGCTAAAGCAGTGTTATTTTTTGTCTGTCTTTACATGTTTTTTCTTCTCATTGGCACAGCACTTTTGCTTACAACCGGACTTGACTTTACTTCTGCCTTTACAGGAGTCCTGACCGCTCTTTCCAATATCGGTCCAGGTTTTGGAAATATTATCGGTCCTGTTGGCAATTTTTCTACAATCAATGATAGTGCTTTATGGATTTTAAGTTTTCTCATGCTGGCTGGACGTCTTGAAATTATAACGATATTCGTACTTTTTATTCCCGCTTTTTGGCGTGAACAATTCTAATGTACAGCATCAAATGAAAAATGAACAAAGCTCTAAAAGACAAATAATTTACATTCTAAAACTAAGCCCTTCTTCAATCAATAAAAGAATCTTTAAAGAGCGTTAAACACGTAAGTCATACAAGCAGTATAACACTCATACAAAATGAGATTCTTGAATAATCTTTCCTAATGCATAAGCCATTCTTTAAAAAGATGTAAAACATGAATTGTCAAATATCATTCAAAAACTTTTCAAGCATATTATGGTCTCATAACATTCTTATTCATTAACTTCTCTTAATCAAAAAGGGAACTATTTCACATAATATTCCAGTATATTTTACCAATAACTTTTGATCGAGAACAAACACAGAAATTTTGAATAAAAATGTTTTTTATCACAGTTTCCCTGCTATCAATTTTTATTATTGAAGAATACACAACCATCCCACTCCCCTAAAAAGAATAGCGCATAATCTTCTCAAATAAAATTTCTTTTCATAAAGCCGGTACTCTAAAAGCAATGACACAAGCTCAATAGCTACCAAGAGACACCCACAACCGTTAGGCTTGAAAGCATTAAAGAATTCTTTTCTGATACAATATTGCTAAAATCAAAAAACACCACCGCGATTCTGTAATCCTACGATACCCTTCACCCCCCTCAAGAGGTATAAATTTCCAAGTCTCTTATCAAAAACTTTGACCACCTACGATCATAGCATATAAGAATATGATGCGTTTTGTGAAATAATATTTTATGATTGTTGTTGACTTGGGTGATGAGAGAAAACTTTTCAAGATCATGCATCCATTTCACGACTCAAACCACAACCCGGATATATTTAAAGTGTTTTTTCCGCAAATATTTCCGCATAAACGCTCCCAATGGCTGCAGCCTCCTTTTCCAAAGGAAAGTGGGTACGCACATGCGCTAAAGCTTTTTCTCCGGCCATTATTGTTTTTTGTAAATCAGCAAAATAAGGTTCAATTGCTGCCGTTAAAGCATCTTCATCCCCTGCTTGAACAACTGTTCCTGTTCCTTCCACCACCAATTCTTTATAAGCTCCCGCATCACTCGCTACAACAGCTGTCTGTGATGCCATTGCCTCCAAAGGGGTTAAACCAAACCCTTCTGTACGAGAAGGTGCGACATACAGCGACAAACGACGGTACCACAAAGGTGTATTGAGCAGCTCACCAAGAAAAACAATGCGATGATCCAAACCCGCTTCAGCAATTTTTTGGCGTAATTTTTTCTCAAAGTTATAATGTTGTTCTGTCGTTCGACCAGCAATAAGTGCTGTCCACTCAGGATAGCGCGGTAATAAAGCGATCATTGCTTCCACAAACAAATCAGTACCCTTTGAATAGCGCAGACGCCCAAAACACCCCACCGCATATTTTCCAGGAAGTCCTGACGAAGCAAAGCCATCATCAAGAGTTTTGGGGGGAGAAAAACGCCTAACATCAATCCCATGCACAATAACTGTATGAGGTACTTCTAAATAGGCTCCCGTACGGACACTGGTCGCAATCACCCTATCCATACGCCGAATCAACCATTTGGTGAAAGATTTATGATGACGTTGAGAAGCCGATGTAAAGACAAGTTTAAGTTTCATTCTCAACACATCGCGCAAAAAAACGCCACAAAGCATCTCAATATTGCGCCGTGCATGCCAAATACGAAACGGCCTACCCACCGGGCTTTTCCAAAACCCGAAAAGGTCCTTAAAGGCAAGAGCCGGTAAATTTTTAGGTAATCCAAATCCAAAAGTAGATATAAGTATACCTTCTTCTCGTTGCAAAGGAATGAGCTGAATAACGGTTGATGTCACTCCTGATAGACGTTTTTTAAAGTGAGGAGCAATAATCTCCGTTTCTTGCAAAGATACACGCATAACAATTTAGATGTATTGAACCTCAATAATTTCGTAATTATGCGCACCACCTGGTGCATTCACTTCAATAACATCACCCTCTTGTTTCCCAATAAGTGCACGTGCAATAGGCGAGGAAATAGAGATTTTACCAGTCTTCACATCAGCTTCTTGATCACCAACGATCTGATAAACTTTTTTCTCTTCAGTATCTTCATCCAAAAGCTTGATAGTGGCTCCAAATTTAATTTTATCACCGGAAAGACGGGAGACATTAATAACCTCTGCCCGCGCAATATAATCCTCAAGCTCATTGATACGCCCCTCATTAAGACTTTGTGCTTCTTTAGCAGCGTGATATTCGGCATTTTCTGACAAATCACCATGGGCACGCGCTTCAGAAATTGCTTCAATAATCCGTGGACGCTCCTGTTGTTGACGCCAACGTAACTCTTCTTTAAGACTTTCAAAACCAGCTGTAGTCATCGGAACTTTTTCCATAATCCGTCCCTTTCTGTTACACGGAAGGTTCAATAAAATACAAAAAACGGCTTCCAAAATGACTTTTGGAATCCGAAAACCACAATGTTTTCTATTATATAGTACAGCATCCCCGTTTTCCATACAAAAATAAAAAAGAGGATAAAGCATTCACCACTTTTATATTGAAGCCATCACATAATTTAGGCGTCTAAAAGATCAAATTTCGCCCTCACCATTCAAAATCCTTCAGAAGAAATAATTGTATTTCTTGCTGTTTTATCATAACTTAACTTGTATAAAGAGAGAAGGAAAGGAAATCTCTAAAGGAATCCTCTGCAGAAAAATGAAAAAGTTCGTAGTTTTTTTTGTGTTTGGCCCTCTCTTTTTAGCCACAACCGTATCCGGAGCCGCGGATGCTGTTGTCACAAGAAATCTTAATTTGAGAACAGGACCGAGTACAACGCACGCCCTTCGTGGTTTAATCCATGCCGGAGAATTGGTATTTGTGCAAACCTGTAAAGGAAATTGGTGCCATATTAAATATAATGCCCAAACAGGTTGGGTATCATCTCGTTACCTTTCATTTAAAGATGGCAATGATCTTTATCATACATACACAGGGTTTTCAGTCACAAAACAAAAGGCGCACAGTCATTTTCATAACACCCCATGGGAATAACCAAAACTCTACAAGACAACATCATAATGCAAGAAAAATGATGAACATGAAAAGCCACAAATGTCATCACGCACCAAATATCGAAAGAGCGCATTTCACATTCAAAACGCAATGAATATCCTATGAAAGATTCAAGACGCTGAAATAAAATTGCTCCGGAACGTTTTTCTGTTATCGCGATTAAGTTGTAAAATTTGCTATTTCCTTTAAAATCATGAACACTTCGCTATCAAAGGATGCAACAATGAAAAATGGTGTCACAGCAACAGTGGAAGCTCTTTCTGCTCTGATTGCTTCAGGAAATCCTCTTTTTAAGAATGGTGTATTATGGACACCTCACCGCCCTGTTCGTCCTGAAAAATCTGAAGGCGGTATTCCCTTTCAACTTAAAACATCCTTTGAAGCAGCAGGTGACCAACCTCAAGCCATTAAAACTCTGGTTGAGGGTATTGAAAAAAATGAACGGACCCAAGTGCTTTTAGGAGTTACCGGATCAGGAAAAACCTATACAATGGCTAAAATTATTGAAAAAACCCAGCGTCCAGCTCTCATTTTAGCACCAAACAAAACTCTAGCTGCACAACTTTACGGAGAATTTAAAAGTTTTTTTCCTCACAACGCTGTCGAATATTTTGTTTCTTATTACGACTATTATCAACCCGAAGCCTATGTTGCACGCTCTGATACTTATATTGAAAAAGAATCCTCTACTAATGAACAAATCGACCGGATGCGCCATGCTGCAACACGCGCTGTTTTAGAGCGTGATGACGTCATTATTGTGGCATCTGTGTCCTGTATATACGGGATTGGCTCGGTAGAAACCTATACAGCCATGACTTTACAAATAAAAAAAGGAGATAAAATCAATCAGCGAAAACTCCTAGCTGATTTAGTTTCTCAACAGTATTACCGACAAGACATAAACTTCATTCGTGGTTCTTTTCGTGTCCGAGGAGACACCATCGAAATTTTTCCTGCCCATCTTGAAGACCGTGCTTGGCGACTTTCACTGTTTGGTGATGAAATAGAAACAATGACTGAATTTGATCCTCTCACAGGACAAAAAACAGCTGAGCTTCAATCCATTAAAATTTATGCCAATTCACACTACGTCATACCACGACCAACATTAAATCAAGCCATGAAAGCTATCAAAATGGAATTGGTTCAACGTCTTGATGAATTGAACAAAGCAGGACGGCTTTTAGAAGCGCAACGTTTAGAACAGCGTACAATGTTTGATTTAGAAATGTTAGAAACAACCGGCTCATGCGCAGGAATTGAAAATTATTCACGCTATTTAACAGGACGACAACCTGGAGAACCACCACCAACCTTATTCGAATATATTCCAAACAACGCTCTTGTTTTTATTGATGAAAGCCATGTCACGATTCCTCAAATTGGTGGCATGTACAGAGGTGACTTTCGCAGAAAAGCAACCTTAGCAGAATATGGATTCCGGCTACCCTCCTGTATGGATAATCGCCCTCTGCGCTTTGAAGAATGGGATGCTATGCGCCCACAAACCATTGCTGTCTCCGCAACACCTGGTCGCTGGGAAATGGAACAATCTCACGGCATTTTTGCTGAGCAAATTATTCGCCCAACAGGGCTTGTTGATCCACCAACAGAAGTACGCCCCGCCTCTAACCAAGTCGATGATGTTGTAAACGAAATTCGTAAAACAATTCAAAAAGGCTACCGTACCTTAGTCACTGTACTGACCAAACGTATGGCTGAAGATTTGACAGAATATCTCCACGAACAAGCTATTCGAGTACGCTATATGCATTCTGACATTGATACATTAGAGCGTATTGAAATTCTTCGCGATCTCAGGCTTGGTACCTTTGATGTTCTCATTGGCATCAACCTGCTTCGAGAAGGTTTGGATATTCCAGAATGCGGTTTTGTTGCCATTCTAGATGCAGACAAAGAAGGTTTTTTACGCTCTGAAACCTCACTTGTGCAAACAATCGGACGCGCTGCACGCAATGTAGACGGGCGCGTTATTCTTTATGCTGATACCATTACTGGCTCTATCGAGAGAGCATTACAAGAAACACAACGACGTCGACAAAAACAGATAGCCTATAATGAAGAACATCATATTACTCCCACCAGTATCAGAAAAAATATCGACGATATTCTCAATTCAGGAGGAGAAACTCACCATACACCTAGAAAACTTCCTGATTTTATTAGGCAGAATAATATGGTTGGCAATAATTTAACAACCCATATTCAATATCTCGAAAAATCAATGCGTAAAGCAGCCGCTGATCTGAACTTTGAGGAAGCAGCACGACTTCGTGATGAAATTAAAGAACTACAGAAAATAGAACTCGCATTAGCAAACGATCCTTTAACACATCATAGTGAACAATCTATCCCTGAACCCATGATACAAGCAAATCTTTTTACAAAGCCAGATCTTGATCACATGGGGCCAACAATGGATACTGGTATTTTGGAAAATCGAAAAGTAAAAAAGTTCTCAAAAAATACTCTTAACAAAACAACAAAAAACACAAGAAAAATTCGGACTAATCAATAACCTAAAGCTGCCAAGCAGTTTAAAATAAATCTTTGCTCTCTAAAGTCTTAATAAGATATCATTCATAAATAACACCATCCCATAAATGAATAGCTTGAATGCCAATTCTGCCCGAATTGAGCAAACAACCTAACAAAGAAATGGTATAAGAAAACATTTCTCATAATGATCTTTTCATAAAAGTGATCAGAGACCTCCCTAAAATATTTTTAAACTTTAAAGCAGGAACAACCAAATCAAAAAATATCTCTTCCATATTCCTAAACACCCTATATGCCATAAATATAGAGTCTAAACCTAATTTTTATAATCAGCTTCTTACAAAACCATCAAACAAGAGAATATTCTCATGAAACAGGCAATTGAATAAAATTTGTAGCATGATAACAAGAGTGCTCTCTTTTTTCACGTTTAATTCGTTAATTTTTCAAGTTTTTTAATAAAAGAAAAATAAAAAGACGGTTTTACACCAAATTTTATTAACATATTCAAAGTTAATAAAGATCAATACAATATTATAAATGAAAATAAGCAAAGTATATTTCTTTAAACCAAACTTTTGTCATGATTTTGTGTTGATATTTATCCAAAGGTTTTTTTATTCGTTTTGTCAAAATAAATCACAAACCGTTCAGATTGTGTTCAGTTTAACACGTATAGAATATGAAAAAATGCGAATTTACATAATAAGGAGCATCGCTATGAAAAAAATAATCAAATTAGCGGTATTATCAGCAATGACAAATGTAACTGTTTTTATGCCACTAAGCACAACGCTTGCAGATACATGGAGTTATGAAGATGAAACTATCACGAAGACGATGAAAGGTATAGAAAAAAAAATAGATGATCATATGAAGGGTGTACAAAAGGAAATAGATGATCATATGAATCGTGTGAAGAGAGAAGTTGATTCTCACTTCTCTTCTCATTCTTTTCCTTCTTCTCATCGTCGTTCTCTTCAACGTGTAGCCTATACAGGAAGCCAACATCATCATCGTCATTTTGAGCACAGAACATATCATTATAGTGAACGCAATACGACAACACATCATCATCATACCCACAAGCATTATGGATCTCGCAAAAACTCAGGAGATGCTTTAGCTGCAGGTATTCTTGGTCTTGCTGCAGGTGCAATTCTTAGTAATATTTTCAAAGAGCCAGAACAGCCACAAATCATTTATCAAGCCCCACAACAACCCCAAGTAATTTATCAAACAGTTCCACAAAATCAGGTTATTTATGAAGTTCAGTCAACAACAACATATCGTCCCCTCCAGCAATCACAAACTTATAATTGGCTTCAATATTGTAAGAAAAAATACCGTTCGTTCAATCCCCAAACAGGAACTTTTCGAGGTAGTGACGGACGAGAGCACTTTTGTTATGCTCCAGTAAATTAACTTCTGTTGCAGGCTACTAAAGAAGTTTAAGTAACCAGAAAAACACTCTAAAGTGTTTTTCTGGTTATGCATTAAATTCTTGAAGAAAAGGATTCCATTGCCGCTCATAGCCTAAGTGACTACCTGGTCCATGCCCACAGATGAAACGGACATCATCGCCTAAAGGCAAAACTTTTTCTCGAAGTGATTTCATCAACGCTTCATGAGAACAGAAAGGGAAATCCGTCCGTCCAATAGAACCACGAAAAAGCACATCACCCAAGAGAGCAAAACGTTGTTTTTCATTGAAATAAATGACATGACCAGGAGAATGACCAGGTGTATGAAAAACAGTGAACACATGTTCAGCAAAACGAAGAGTATCACCATCTTCCAACCATTGATCAGGAACACAATTGCGTGCATCAGTAATACCGTAGCTTTTTGCACTCTCAAACGTAGCATCCATCACAGGTTTATCACCCTGATGTGAACCGATAATTTTAACACCAAGAGCTTCTTTTGCTTGCATTGCCGCTCCCACATGATCAAAATGCCCGTGTGTTATCCAAATAGCTTCAACGACAACGCCCATCTTTTGGATAACTTCTTGAATTTGAAGCCAATCACCACCAGGATCCACTAAAACCCCCACTTTTTTTTCATTATCAAAAAGCAAAGTGCAATTTTGTTGAAAAGGTGTAACCGGGATAATATGTGTACTAAAATTGCTCATCATATCCTTTTCAAAGTAAATTTTTTCAACTTTATGAGAGAGAATTTCCTTCTTTATAGAGTAAAATAGCTTGCTCGACAGCTTTATGCAACTTATGTAAACTTGAACTTTATAAAAACACCATTTTGTTAAGGTTTTGAAGAATGACCGATCACGTTCAAGTTTTGTGTGATGATGCTCCTCACCTTCTTGTGATTGATGACGACACCCGCATTCGTAATCTTTTATTGCAATTTCTCATTAAAAATGGATTTCGTGTTTCAATTTCATCTAATGCTGATGAAGCAAAACGGCAACTTGCAAGCTTAGATTTTGATCTTCTTATAGTTGACGTCATGATGCCTGGACAAAACGGCATTGATTTCACCACCTCACTTCGTCAAACAAGAGACATTCCTATCCTCATGCTCACAGCTTTGTCAGAAACAGACAATCGCATCCATGGACTAGAAGCAGGGGCTGATGACTATCTTGCTAAGCCATTTGACCCTCGTGAGCTTCTCCTTCGCATTAACGCCATTTTACGACGTGGTTTTCCACTACAACAGCCTAAAATCGAGCAAATTGTTTTTGGACCCTATATCTTTTCCATTGCAAGGCGCGAACTCAAGAAAGGACGAGAAATTATTAAATTGACAGATAACGAACAAAAAATGATGGTTATTTTTGCCGAAAATGCAGGAGATATCATTCCACGCCATAAATTTGCAATGGATGATAAAAATATTGGCGAACGTGCAATTGATGTACAAATCAACCGCCTTCGCCGTAAGATCGAAGAAAATCCAGCACTCCCGATATGGCTCCAAACCGTACGAGGAATAGGTTATAAACTTTCAATTGAACAAGCATAGTATGATCATACCTGTAAGAGAATTTGTCCGCTGGCTGACAAAGAAGATGCCCAAACGGCTTTATGTGCGCTCTTTGATCATCATTATTGCTCCCATGGTCCTCCTACAAACAGTGATTGCTTATGTTTTTATGGAACGTCACTGGCAAATGGTGACCGAGCGCCTTTCTACCGCTGTTGTCCATGATATTTCAGCTATTATCGATATCATTGAAACATATCCGCAACAAGATAACTACGAAGACATCAAACGTATTGCACAACAACGTATGGGATTAAACATAGCTCTCCTACCTCCTTCGCCTCTTCCTCCACCAGGTCCGAAACCATTTTTCGCAATTCTTGATTATTTTCTCAGTGAAGAAATCACCCGTCAAATTAATCGTCCCTTCTGGATTGATACAGTAGGCGATTCTGATCTTGTCGAAATCCGCATCCACCTTGGACACGGTATCTTACGAGTATTTGCACCACGTAGCCAAGCCTATGCTTCCAATACTGCTATTTTTTTAAGCTGGATGGTAGGAACAGCGCTTTTTTTATTACTGATAGCAATTTATTTTCTGCGCAACCAAATCAAGCCAATTCAACAATTGGCTGAAGCAGCAGAAAGTTTTGGACGTGGTCGCCCTTTACCTGAGGGCTTTCAACCACAAGGAGCAGATGAAGTCCGTCGTGCTGGCATTGCTTTTTTACGCATGCGTGAACGTATTGAACGCCAAATTGAACAACGTACCATGATGCTTTCAGGTGTAAGCCATGATTTAAGAACGATTCTCACACGTTTTAAACTTCAGCTCGCCCTAGCAAATACTGACTTTGATATTAAACCCCTTGAGCAAGATATAAGCGACATGCAAAACATGTTAGAAGATTATTTTGCTTTTGCTCGTGGTGAAGGAAATGAAAGCGTTAAAACCTTTGATTTAAACACTCTCATGCAAAAATTTTCCACCGATGCACATCTTCACAAACGTCAATTTTCCTACACCATTGAAGGTCCTACACAAATACAAGTACGTCCCCGCGCCTTCACACGCCTTGTAAGCAATCTTGTCTCAAATGCATTTTACTACGCCAACACTATCAAACTGACAGCTATATCTTACCAAGAATCATTTATATTAATGATAGACGATGATGGACCTGGAATTCATAAAAATATGCGTACAGAAGTCTTTAAACCATTTTTTAGACTCGACAAAGCAAGGAACCAAGATGCAAGTGGAACGGGACTTGGCCTTTCTATTGCCCAAGATATAGCCCGTAGCCATGGAGGAAACATTCAACTAGAAGATAGCCCACTAGGGGGCTTGCGCGCTATTATTGATATCCCCCTATAAGCAAAACTTCACAAATCGTTAAAAAAAACGCTTAACAAACTGTCGTAATTTAGGCATTTCCCACAGTTTCAAACAAAGTATATTGCAGTGCCTTGTAAGCACTTTCGCCACGCCAAGCAACCATCTGAAATGCAACATAATGGCTTTCACAGACCTTTAGTGCGTGTATCAACAATGTCTCAACTTGTATATGAGATGGATGAACCCCTCCAGCCAATAAAAGCCCTTGCCGATAAATAACCGAATTATTACTTCGCCAATAATCAAAATGCCCCAGTAACAATTTTTCATTAATTGCCAGCAATAAGCGATGTATTTCTGCCGTTTGAGCATTTTCAATAGAAAGATCAAATGCACAAGCCAAATGAAGCGCTTCCTGCTCTTCCATCCATGAAAACGCAAGGCGATAATTGGTCCGTTTTCCTTCTACACAAACACGAATTTCATCTTGTGCATCACGCTCAAACGACCAATCATATTTACAAGCAATCTGTTCAATAAAGTCAACAGGATGCTCTTCTCTTTCTGTGGCGCAAAATGCAAGCCTCATTATAATCCTCAATCATATTAAAACATTTCAACAGAATACAAACCACCTCAACTGTAACAACATTTTGTTACAATCAAAGCCTTTACACCAAACAAATACACATTAAAAACATCGACAGTACACAAGTACTCGAAACTCAATCACGCTTCAAAAGTGAACCTGATAATCATAAAACGAATCATCAAGCTTTTTCAGTGTATTGATACAATTTTACAGCGCCAATCCCCCAATCTAAAAAAATGTCTTTTTTTACAAAAAACAAACAAAAATAAATGGATACTTTTCTCTAACAGACTCAAGATTAAGCATTTTTTAGTTTCAGGAATCCTACTGAAAAATTGGGGATATTTTTTCTAATAAAAATTATTTTACTTCTTTCGTGTCTGTGTTTTTTTCCAGATCATCAAGACGTTTTTTTACATCCGCATTTTCAGCATTTACTTTGAGCACCATTTCTTTAAAAGTTTCAAATTCTTCGCGTGAAACAAGATCAAGTTTATTTGCTATTTTTTCAGCCTGCAAACGAAAAGCCGTTCCAGCTTCACGTCGTATACCTTGCACAATATCAGCAGCATCTGTTGCTAATTTTGCCAATTCATCAAGAATACGGTTTGATCCATTACGCATAATGTTTTTCCTTAAATTTAAATTATTGACGCACGCATTATAGCGTATTTTCATAACATTTAGATACTGTATTTGTTCCTTTTGCCCTGTAGATTTTGCCCTACCATCCAGATTTTTCCATGCAGATTTCGTTTTAAGTCTTTTACACTCTTTTTACCATCATAAAATTTTAACAGGAGAAACCAGTGGAAATCTACCACTCTCCCCGCTTGACCATTATACATTCATCTGTCATTCCTGACCATCATATAACCTAAAAGAAAAAATGCTTAACTCATGAACAATCTTGTCTGTCCAGCCATTGCTTTTCCAGATTTTTTTAATCCGGTAATTGTCCGTTTAGGTCCCTTATCTCTTCATTGGTATGGACTTGGTTATGTAGTGGGCATTCTTTTTGCTTGGTGGTATGCACAGAAGTTATTAGAAAAACAATCTCTATGGTCCGCTAAACAACCTCCTATGGATAAGCAAAAGATAGGGGATTTTGTTGTTTGGTCTGCGATCAGTGTTGTTGTTGGTGGACGCTTAGGACAAGTGCTTGTATGGGACCCCCTTTATTATTTTAGCCATCCAAGCGCTATCATCGCAGTATGGGATGGAGGAATGTCCTTTCATGGCGGACTCATTGGCATCATCATTGCAATGATTTGGTTTGCCCGTAAAAATAATATCAAGATACGCGCAATGTTTGATATCATTGCTTCCGGTGCCCCTATTGGTATCGGTATTGTACGGATATGCAACTTCATTAACCAAGAATTATGGGGCAATGTTACCGCCCAGCCTTGGGCAGTTTGTTTTCCCCTAGACCCTTACTATTTACCACGCCATCCAAGCCAACTTTATGAAGCCTTCATGGAAGGATTTCTTCTTTTTGTCATCTTATCCACTGTGATTTTTGCTTTCAAAGCATTAAAACGCTCTGGCACCGTATCAGGAATATTTATTATAGGTTACGCAATAGCACGTAGTGTTTCAGAAATTTACCGTGCTCCCCAAGAAGATCCAGAATGGTTTTCCAGCCTTTTTCATTCTACTGGCTTCACCTATGGTATGGCTCTATCCCTTCCTATGCTCCTTTTAGGGGGCTATCTCCTTTTTCAAGCTTGCAAAGACAAATCTACAGAAAATGTCCACCCTGAAAGAAAAAATTAAGAAAATCATTGCCCTTCATGGTCCAATCCCTGTTAGTCAATATATGACGTTAGCGCTCACAGACCCTCAGTTTGGCTATTATCAAACACAAAAGCCCTTTGGACGCGCTGGTGACTTCATAACAGCCCCTGAAATAAGCCAATTATTTGGAGAAATGATTGGCATTTGGCTTCTTGCAAATTGGAAAGCTCATGGTTGCCCTCACCCCTTCATTATTGCTGAAATAGGCCCAGGACGTGGAACTTTAATGAGTGACATTTTGCGTACCATGCAAAAATTATCCTCAACCGCATTTAATGCAGCTGAAATCTTTCTTATTGAAGTAAGTGAAAAGCTCAAAAAAGAACAAAAGAAATGTCTCTCACCTTATCAAAAAAAAATCCATAGCATTAAGAGTTTTGACCAAATTCCTTCAAAACCACTTTTTTTAATTGCGAATGAGTTTTTAGACACACTCCCCATCAATCAATATATTAAAATCAATGGAGAATGGAGAGAACGCCGCATTACAGTCAATGAAGAGGGAGATTTCATCTTTATTGCCGCCCCACATAAACTTTCCTCTTCTTGCTTACCATCCTATTGTTCTGAAATGCCTGATGGCACAATTTTTGAACATGCACCCTCACGCCATCAATTGATACAACAAATCAGCAAGCGTTTAGTACAAGTACAAGGTTCTGCTTTGCTCATCGATTATGGTGCTCGAGATCTTGCCTTTGGCGATACACTACAAGCACTCTCAAGACATAAATTTCGTGATATTTTTGAGGCTCCAGGTCAACATGATTTAACATCCCATGTTGGCTTTTCCTTTTTAAAAAAAATAGCCCTTGAAGAAGGTTGTTTTGCTGAAATCTCAGAGCAAGGAGACTTTCTTTTAAAAATGGGATTGCTAGAACGGGCAAGACAGCTTGGGGGGGACAAAAATGCTACACTGCAAAACACAATCCGCCAAGATATCGAACGATTAGCTGGTCCAGATCAAATGGGAAAATTGTTTAAAGTCTTACATGTGAGTGATAAACCTTCTTTTTTATCTATGTAACTTACTGTAATTATATATCTTTTTTAAAGGTGAGGGTTGTTAGAATAAAAACGAGGGAATAGGATTCTCAATGTAGCTCTCAATTATTGTGAATCAGCACTTCTTTTCGAGGTGTTTTTTTTGCCATACCACATACCCAGAGGGTCTCTACTTCTAAAAAGTCAAAATCTTTAAAGATCTCTCGAACTGCATCACAATCATTCAGACTCAAGACAAATTTGCCTTCGACACCTTTGAGAATTTTTGCCATACTCTCAAAATCATTTTCATCAAAGTTTCCAGAACTGTAATACTTTTTCTTCAGAAAATATGGTGGGTCTAAATAAAACAAACTATCAGGTGCATCAAATAGCTCCACAACCCGCTCCCACGATAAGTTTAAGATAGTTGTATCTAGAAGCTTCTGTCTAACACGTCGCATTCTTGATAAAAGCTTCTCGGGATTAAAACTAACCTTTCTCTTTTTGCCAAAGCTAAATGATGCGTAATCTTTTTTCCCATACATCACACAACGTTGGAGAAACAAAAAGCGTGCAGCTCTTTCAACTTTAGAGAGGCTCTCTGGGGCAATAGATGCAAGTTCAAAAAACAACTGTCTTGAACAAACAAACCACTCCAATCGTTTGGCTAAAGCATCAAAGTCATTTTGAACACATTGAAACAGATTCGTGATCTCTCCATTCAAATCATTAATGACGGAATATTTCGCTGGTCTTTTGTTTAGGAAAATGACACCTGAACCTAAAAACGGTTCAACATAAGTTTTATGATCTATATTATTTAAAATCGGTATAATTTTCTTACGTAGATGATGTTTACCACCCATCCACGCAAACAGTGTCTGTGTAAAATCTTGTTTTGTCATATTTTTAAAGGAAAGATTTTGTATGCTCTAACTTTTAGTTAACCACTTTTTAAAGTGTGAGAAGCTATTATCTATGGCATCGATGAAACGCGACAAATCCATTACAAAGATAAAGATAATGAAGGCAATCCACTTCATAAAGCGTGACATCATCTTTATGCCTTGGTACGTTTCTATCATCTCATGAAGAAGCTGTTGTTCCGTTTCTGTCAGTTGTTTTGTGTTATCTTCTTTCTTGACCATCTTTCCAACCACATACCTGTGCTCCCTGTT